>JAGWNA010000036.1 GCA_028871555.1 Lysobacteraceae bacterium | reverse complement strand
CCGCGGTCGCCGCCGCGGCCGGCGCCGGGCCGCGCTTGCCGGCAGCGTCCTTGCGCGGACGACGGGCAGCCGGTTGCTGCCCGGCAGCCGGTGCCTGCCGCGACGGCGACCCGCCGGCCGGTCGGGCAGCGGCAGCGCGCGCACGCGGTGGCGGATTGCCGTGCGAGGCGGGCGGGTGGGCGGCAGGTGCCGGCGCCGCGGCTGCCGGCTCCTTGCGGCCGAACGCGCGACCGATCGCCTTGGCGGCCTTGCCGAACATGCCCTGCGGCTTGGCCGGCTTGGCCGCCTGCGGTAACGAATAGCGTTCGCCGCTGGCGGCATAGTCGTAGGCCTTGCCGCTGCGCGGCGGCACCGCGGCCCGCGCGGGCACCAGCTTGAAGTCGATCTTGCGGTCCTCCAGGCTGGCGCGCAGCACCTGCACCCGCACGTGGTCGCCGAGCCGGAACTGGGCGCCGCTGCGCTCGCCCTTGAGCAATTTGCGTACCGCATCGAAGTGGTAGTAGTCGTTGGCCAGCTGGCTGATGTGCACCAGTCCGGACACCTTCGACTCGTCCAGCTCGACGAACAGGCCGAACGAGGTGACGCCGGTGACCACGCCCTCGAATTCGCTGCCGATGTGCTTTTCCATCCACGCGCACTTGAAGCGTTCGTCCACATCGCGCTCGGCCTCTTCGGCGCGGCGTTCGCGTTGCGAACAATGGATCGCCATCGCCGACATCCCGGCCGGACTGTACGCGTAATCGGCCGGCTTGCGGCCGCTCAGCGCATGGCGGATCGCCCGGTGCACCAGCAGGTCCGGATAACGCCGGATCGGCGAGGTGAAGTGTGCGTAGGCCTGCAACGCCAGGCCGAAGTGGCCGCGGTTGTCCGGCTGGTACGCCGCCATGCTCTGCGAGCGCAACAGCACGTTCTGGATCAGTTCGCGCTCGGGACGGTCATGCACCATGCGCAGGATTTCGGAGAAGTCGGCCGGGGTGACCTCTTCCACCGGCGGCATGCGCAGCTTGAACT
Source organism: Lysobacteraceae bacterium (assembly GCA_028871555.1). Taxonomy (GTDB): domain Bacteria; phylum Pseudomonadota; class Gammaproteobacteria; order Xanthomonadales; family Rhodanobacteraceae; genus Rhodanobacter. The sequence continues at coordinate 31,170 of JAGWNA010000036.1, read as the reverse complement.
CGCGCAGGAACTGCTGCAGGTCCTCGTATTTCTCCGCCGGCGGCGGCTCGTGCGCGCGGAACAGCGCGGGGATCTTCTTCTTTTCCAGGAACAGCGCCGCCTGCACGTTGGCGGCGATCATGCATTCCTCGATCAGCTTGTGCGCGTCGTTGCGCTCGGTGGCGCCCATCGACTCCACGCCGCCGGTCTGGTCGAGGCGGAACTTCACCTCCGGCGTCTCGAAATCGATCGCGCCGCGGCGCTTGCGCTGCGCCGCCATCAGCTTGTACAGCGCATGCAGGTTTTCCAGCTGTGGCAGCACGTCGGCCACTTCGTGGCGCGCATCGGCGTCGTTCAGACCGACCACCTGCCACACCTTGTCGTAGGTGAGCCGCGCATGCGAGCGCATCACCGCGTCGTAGAACTTCGCCTTGCCCACCGCGCCATCGGCATCGACGACCATGTCGCACACCATGCACAGCCGCTCGACCTTCGGCATCAGCGAGCAGATGCCGTTGGACAGCGTTTCCGGCAGCATCGGCACCACGAAACCGGGGAAGTAGGCCGAGGTGCTGCGCTCGTACGCCTCGCGATCCAGCGCGCTGCCGACCGCCACGTAATGCGACACGTCGGCGATCGCCACCAGCAGCCGGAAACCGCCGCCGCGGCGCGGTTCGGCATACACCGCATCGTCGAAGTCGCGCGCGTCGGCGCCGTCGATCGTCACCAGCGGCAGCTGACGGATATCCACGCGGCCCTCGCGTTCGGCGGCGCTCACCTGCGCCTCCACCTGGGCGGCGTCGCGCAGCACTTCCGGTGGAAATTCATGCGGCAGGTCGTGGCTGGCGATCGCCATCTCCACCACCAGCGAGGGTTCCAGGCGCTCGCCCAGCACGGCGCGGATCGCGCCCAGCGGGCCGCGATGCAGGGTCGGCGGCTCGGTGATCTCCGCCACCACGATCTGCCCGGCGCACGCGCCCTGCGCCTGGCCAGGCGGGATCAGGATGTCCTGGTTCATGCGGCGGTCGTCCGGCGCCACCACCATCACGCCGTTCTCCACCACCACCCGGCCGACCAGCCGCGACGAACGCCGCTGCAGCACTTCGGCGATCGCGCCCTGGCGGCGCCCGCGGCGGTCGATGCCGACCACGCTGGCCAGCACCTTGTCGCCATGCATCACGGTGCGCATCTGCTGCGGCGACAGGTACAGGTCGTCGCCGCCTTCGTCGGGGCGCAGGAAACCGTAGCCTTCGGCATTGGCCAGCACCACACCGGCGATCAGGTCGAGTTTCTGCGTCGGCGCATAGCCGCCGCGCCGGCCCAGCAGCAGCTGGCCGTCGCGCACCATCGCCGCCAGCCGCTTGCGCAGCGCTTCGAGGTCGGTTTCGTCGTGGATCTGCAGCGCCTCGGCGATGCGCGCCTCGGTCAGCAGTTCGCCGCGCTCTTCCAGCAGGGCGAGGATCGCCTCGCGGCTGGGGATCGGGCGCTCGTAGCGCTGCGCCTCGCGTTCGGCATGCGGATCGCGCCCGGCGCCTGCGGCGGCCTTGCTGCGCGATCCGCCGCTGCCGCCTGTGCGCGGCTTGCGGCCGGCGGCTTTCGCCGGCCCTTTGGTCGACGGCGCATCGCGGCCCTTGCCGGATGTCGGGGGAGTTTTTCTGGTCACTAAATGTCCTTGCGGTTTTGCGCGGCGCGAAGGATGACACGACGCGCGTGATTGGGGTGAAAAGAGTTGACAAGCCCGCGACAGATGCCTACATTACGCGGCTCACGCTGCTTGCAGAGCGGCGTGACACCTGCCCAGGTGGCGGAATTGGTAGACGCACTAGCTTCAGGTGCTAGCGGGGGCAACTTCGTGGAGGTTCGAGTCCTCTTCTGGGCACCAATTGTAAACGAAGGCCGCCTAAATGGCGGCCTTCGTCTTTTCCGAGCCCAATGAAATCAGGAAGGCCGCCTTGATGGCGGCCTTCGTCATCTTGCGGCGGAATTTCCCCATTCTGTAGGAGCCCACCTTGTGGGCGAAGCTCTTTGCCGACGAACGGCCAGACAAAGTCATCGCGCACAGGGTGCGCTCCTACGGGAGATCCGCGACTTCGTGGGCCGTATCCATGCAAGCCGCAACACGGCTTCACGCACCTGTATAATCGCCGCGGTAAACGCATGGTGGGAGAAGCGGGCGGCCCGGTAACCGGGCAGGCGCCGCTGCCGAAGACGCAACGCCCGTAATCGCTCAGGCTCCCATACCACCGTGCGCAAACACTCTGGAGAGACCGGTTGAATCCGGCGCCGAAGGGGCACGAGGCAAGGCATCCATCGCCGCGCTTCCAAACTCTCAGGCAAAAGGACAGAGGGGCGCCCCACGTGCGGCACGGCACGCAAGTCTTCGGATGCCCCAGTCATGAGCCACAAAGCCCCTACCCTGCGCGAACTCGAACACCATCACGCGTTCATCGAACGCCACATCGGCCCCAACGACGCCGAGATCGTGCAGATGCTGCACGTGATCGGCCACGACTCGCTCGACGCGATGACCGACGCGATCGTGCCGGCCTCGATCAAGTCGCCCGCACCGCTGGCGCTGCCGCCGGCGGTCACCGAGGTCGAGGCGCTGGCCCGCATCCGCGCCATCGCGGAGCGCAACACGGTCTTCCGCAGTTTCATCGGTCAGGGTTACTACGGCACCCACACGCCGAACGTGATCCTGCGCAACCTGCTGGAGAACCCGGCCTGGTACACCGCCTACACGCCGTACCAGGCGGAGATCTCGCAGGGCCGCATGGAAGCGCTGATCAACTTCCAGACCCTGTGCGCCGACCTCGCCGGGATGGAGATCGCCAACGCCTCGCTGCTGGACGAAGGCACCGCCGCCGCCGAGGCGATGACGCTGGCCAAGCGCTCGTGCAAGTCGAAGAGCAACGTGTTCTTCGTCTCGCGCGGCGTGCATCCGCAGACGCTGGCAGTGCTCAGGACCCGCGCCGAGGCGGTCGGCATCGAGCTGCACGTCGGCGACGACGCCGAAGCCGCCAGCGTCGACAGCTACGGCGTGCTGCTGCAGTACCCCGACACCTTCGGCAGGATTCACGATTACCGCGCGCTGGCCGACGCCGCGCATGCCCGCGGCGCGCTGGTGGCGGTGGCCACCGACCTGCTGGCGCTGACCCTGCTCGCCGCGCCCGGCGAATGGGGGGCGGACATCGCGATCGGCAACAGCCAGCGCTTCGGCGTGCCGTTCGGCAACGGCGGACCGCATGCCGCGTTCATGGCCTGCCGCGACGCGTTCAAGCGCTCGATGCCGGGCCGCCTGATCGGCGTCTCCATCGATGCCGAGGGCAAGCCCGCCTACCGCCTCACCCTGCAGACCCGCGAGCAGCACATCCGCCGCGAGAAGGCCACCTCCAACATCTGCACCGCGCAGGTGCTGCTGGCGGTGATGGCCAGCATGTACGCGGTCTACCACGGCCCCGAAGGGCTCACCCGCATCGCCCGCCGCACCCATCGCCTCGCCGCCATCCTGGCCGGCGCGCTGCGCAAGGCCGGCATCGCGGTGGGTCCGGATTTCTTCGATACCCTGCATGTCGGCGGCATCGACGCGGCCGAGCTGCATGCGCGGGCCCATGGCAGCCACATCAACCTGCGCGCGATCGACCACCGCAGCGTCGGCATCAGCCTGGACGAGACCGCCACCCGCGACGACGTGATCCGGCTGGCCGGCCTGTTCGGCGTGGAGATCGACGACGTGGATGCGCTCGATGCCGCCACCGCCGACGCGCTGCCCGCCGGCCTCGTGCGCCGCAGCGCGTTCCTCACCCATCCGGTGTTCAACACCCACCACAGCGAACACGAGCTGCTGCGCTACATGCGCGCGCTGGCCGACAAGGACCTGGCGATGGATCGCACCATGATCCCGCTGGGCAGCTGCACCATGAAGCTCAACGCCACCGCCGAGATGATCCCGGTGACCTGGCCGGAGTTCGCCAACATCCATCCGCTGGCCCCGGCGGCGCAGATGCAGGGCTACCGGGAGCTGATCGACGGCCTCGAAGCGATGCTGGCCGAATGCACCGGCTACGACGCGGTGAGCCTGCAGCCGAACGCCGGCGCGCAAGGCGAGTTCGCCGGCCTGCTGGCGATCCGCGCCTACCACCGCTCGCGCGGCGAAGGCCATCGCGACATCTGCCTGATCCCCGAATCCGCCCACGGCACCAACCCGGCCTCGGCGCACATGTGCGGCATGAGCGTGGTGGTGACCCGGTGCGACGCCAACGGCAACGTCGACGTCCAGGACATCCGCGCCAAGGCCGGCCAGTACGCCGACCGCCTCGCCGCGCTGATGATCACCTACCCCTCCACCCACGGCGTGTTCGAGGAAGACATCGTGGCGATCTGCGAGATCGTGCACGCGCACGGCGGCCAGGTCTACACCGACGGCGCCAACATGAACGCGCTGGTCGGCGTGGCCAGGCCCGGCAAGTGGGGCTCGGACGTGTCGCACCTGAACCTGCACAAGACCTTCTGCATCCCGCACGGCGGCGGCGGCCCGGGCGTGGGTCCGTGCGCGGTGAAATCCCACCTGGCGGAGTTTTTGCCGCGTACTTATGCCGACATCCCTGTCGGCGAAGATCAGGAAGCGGCCATCCATGGCCGCACTCTTCACAAAACCGGCTCCGTAGGGATGGTGTCTGCGGCTTCCTATGGCAGTGCCTCGATCCTGCCGATCTCGTGGATGTACATCACCCTGATGGGCAGCGAGGGCCTGCGCAAGGCCAGCCAGATCGCCCTGCTCAACGCCAACTACATCGCCCGGCGGCTGGCCCCGCATTACGCCACCCTGTACACCGGCCGCAACGGCCTGGTGGCGCACGAGTGCATCCTCGACCTGCGCCCGCTCAAGGACAGCACCGGCATCGGCGCCGAGGACGTGGCCAAGCGGCTGGTCGACTTCGGCTTCCACGCGCCCACGCTGAGCTTTCCGGTGTCCGGCACGCTGATGGTCGAGCCGACCGAAAGCGAATCGCTGCACGAACTGGACCGCTTCATCGACGCGATGATCCAGATCCGCGACGAGATCCGTGCCGTCGAGCAAGGCAAGCTCGACCGCGAGGACAACCCGCTGAAAAACGCCCCGCACACGGCAACGATGGTGATGACCAGCACCTGGACCCACGCCTACCCGCGCGAACTGGCCGCGTTCCCGCTGCCCAGCCTGAAGCTGCAGAAATACTGGCCGCCGGTGGCGCGCGTCGACAACATCTACGGCGACAAGAACGTGTTCTGCAGCTGTGCGCCGGTCGAAGCGCCGGAGAAGTGAGTACCGGGGAGAGAGTCGAGCGGAGCGGGAAACGGGCGAGAGCCGTGGGTCCACCCTCTTGTCGCGGCTCACTCCTCTCCACCGCTCAAGGGCCGGATCGACGCCTTCGGCAGCCGAACATGGGCCTGAGTCTGGACAAGCCGTCATTCCGGCGAAAGCCGGAATGACGAACCGAAGCTAGTTCAGACTTTCCCTTTGCCTGGCGCGATCCGGCGCGCGATTTCCTTTTCCGAGGTCAGCCTGAGCTTTCGCCCGCGGCATTCGCTACGGTGTCCGCGGCGATCTTCCCTGGCGAAGCTCGCCCGCTTGGCCGCCGATCCGGTGACCTGGGTCCACTTGCCGTTCCTGAAGATGATCTGGTAGCCGCCCGGCAGTATCTGGAAGGGTTGCTTGACCTTGCCCAGGTGGTCGAAACGGGTCGAGCCGGGCTTGCGAAAGACCTCGAAGTACGACGGATACACGAAGTCGCTCATCGCGATGCGCTCGACCGCGAAGCTCAGGGCCTCGACCGGATCGGCGCTCTCGTACGCGTAGATCAGCTTCGCGTCGGGGCCGGTCGTCATCATGTTGATGGCGGGGTCGACCAGCATCTCGACCAGTTCGTGGGACGCGGACACGCTCACCCGTTCCTTGTTCTGCAGCGTCGTGCGGACGAACACCTTGGCCAGCGGAAACCCGTCGGGCGTGAGGTCGTGGTAGGCGAGTGCGCCGGGCTGATCGGCATCGTCCAGAAAGACCATGGCCCAGCTGCCCTTGACGAAATGGGCGGACTTGATCAGCTTCGCCGGCGTGCCCCACACCGGCGCCACATGTTTGTCGATGTAGACCTGCATCGCCGCTATCAACTTGTCGAAATCGACCCCGAGCGGAATCGTCGCCTGGTTGAAGCACGCGATGGTGGGCACCTGTCCCTGGTCGAAGGCGCCGAAAACAGGTTTCGCGGTAGCCATGATGCTCTCCTCGTCCGTCCAATGGCAGCGATGCACCGCTTGAGCATACGCGCGGACCGGGCCGGATTCATGGGCCATGACAGGCATCGCGCACGTGCGCCGACCACGCCGTGCCGTCGGTGTTTCATCGCGCCGGTTCGGCGCCGCAAACGGGCGACTGCGTTGCCGCCAGCGGAACCCCGCTCGACTCCAGCCGGCGCAGGTCGAAATCAGCAACCGGAACCGGCACGTAGTTTTCGTTGAAGGCGACATCGCCGGGCCGCCAGCCGGCGCAGCGGCGGAAGGCGCCCCAGAAGCGCCGCAGCGTCAGCAGTTGCTGCGCGACGATGCCGCGCCCGTTGTCGGCATCGACCATCGGGTCGCCGACGCCGGTGGGACGCGCGGGTTCGCCGAACAGCGCGGTGCCGAACAGGATGTCCCACAGGGGAAAGATGAAGGCGTAGTTGCAGGCATGCAGCTGCGGCCGGTCCGGATCCACCCGCATGTGGTGCAGCCGGTGGTAGAGCGGGTCGACCAGCAGCTTCTCCAGTACCGGACCGAAGCGCAGCCGCACATTGGCGTGGTCGAGGTTCTGCAGCAGCTCGCCGGACAACACCAGCAACGCATAATCGGTCGGCGATACCCCGATCAGCAATGACACCGCCGTGACGATCAGCACCTCCAGCAGGTCGTCCAGGTAGTGGTCGCGATCGTTCGACCAGCAGCTGAGCTGGCGCTGGCTGTGATGCAGGCTGTGCAGCGCCCACCACCATGGAATGGAGTGCTGCAGGCGATGCACAAGGTAATACACGAAATCGTAGATGGCGTAATAGACCAGGAACAACAGCACCGGGTGGTATCCCAGCCACGGTACCCAGCCCTGCACGCTGAACATGCCTGCGGTTCCGCCGCCGTCGTCGGACAGGCTGGTCAACGGTGACAGCACCAGGTAAGTGAACAGCGGCAGCACGCCGAACAGCTTGATCAGCGTGTAGCTGCGGTCGATCGCCGTGAGGCGGCGGTCGTTCCAGGCTTCGGCCGGCCAGAGGCTCTCCATCGGGCGGAACACGAAGGCGACGATCAGCACCTGCACCGCGGTGATCAGGAAGTACCGCGCGATCTCGTTCGGCGAATCGACCGTCGTCGCGATATGCAGGTCGGCAAGAACAGGAGCGATCGCGTGAGCGGCAAGCCAGCCCTGCGCTGCGACCCAGGAATACACAAACTCGTGCATGACTGATGTGGAAACGGACAGACTGCAGCGCAGTTTAATCAGAAACCGTTCAAAAATCTTTCGAGGCATCGGCGTTTCGCGCGCCCGCCCCATGAAGCGGAAACCCGTCGGCCCCGGCAGCAGACAACCGGACCATGCCTTGGCCGCACCCGGATGTCCGCATGCCATCATTGCCGCCAGATCCGTCATGCCGTGCGCGCGGAGCACGCGCATCGCGCAGTAACATGGGCGAACCAGACGACGCCAGACGGAGAACCGCATGCTCTACAAGAAACAGACATCGAAATCGGTCGATCGCGCGTTCGAGGACGTGCAGGCTTCGGCGAAGGGGCATGGCTTCGGCATGCTGCATTACTACGATTTCCGCAAGACGCTGGCCGACAAGGGCTTCGAATTGCCCAACGAGTGCCTGGTGCTGGAAGTGTGCAACCCGCGCCAGGCGGCCGAGGTGCTGGGCCTGGACATGTCGGTGAACATGGCGCTGCCCTGCCGCATTTCGATCTTCGAGGACCACGGCAAGACATATATCGGCATGCTGCCGCCGACCGCCCAGCTGTCGCTGATCTCGGACGACGTGCGGATCGCCGAGGCGGCGCGTGCAGTGGAGCACACGATGAAGGAGATCATCGATTCGGCGGCGTAGCGGCGGCTCGAACAGCCCCGGCCTGCAGGAACGCACCCTCGGCGCGAATGCTCTGTGCGGGAGCGACAGTAGGAGCGCACAGGGTGCGCTCCTACGCGAACGGATCGTCCAGCACGATGGTGTCTTCGCGATCCGCGCCGGTGGCGACCAGGGCCAGGCGGCAGCCGGAGAGTTCCTCGACCGCGCGCAGGTAGGCGCGGGCGGCGGGCGGCAGCCTGCTCCAGTCGCGGATGCCGGCGGTGGACTCTTCCCAGCCGGGAAACTCCAGGTACACCGGCCTGCACTCGGCCCAGCCGTCGGCGTCCAGCGGGGCCAGTTCGCGGCGCTTGCCGCGGTACTCGTAGGCGATGCACACCTTGATGCTGGGCAGGCCGTCGAGCACGTCGAGCTTGGTGATCGCCAGGCCGTTGATGTCGTTGATCTGGGTGGCGCGCTTTAGCGCGACCAAGTCGATCCAGCCGCAGCGGCGCGGGCGGCCGGTGCTGGCGCCGAACTCGTTGCCCACCTTGCGCAGGCGCTCGCCCATCTCGTCGTTCAATTCGGTGGGGAACGGGCCGCTGCCGACGCGGGTGGCGTAGGCCTTGCAGATGCCCAGCACGTAGTCGATGTCGCCCACGCCCACGCCGGTGCCGGCCAGCGCGCCGCCGATGGTGGTGTTGCTGGAGGTGACGTACGGGTAGGTGCCGTGGTCGATGTCCAGCAGCGCGCCTTGTGCGCCTTCGTAAAGGATGTTGCCGCCTTCGCGGCGCACGTCGTGCAGGATGGTGGCCACGTCGTCGACCATCGGGCGGATGTAGTCGCCCCAGGCCAGCGCGTCGTCCAGCACCTGCCGGTAGTCGACCGGTGAGCTTTTGAGCCACTGGGTGAGGATGAAGTTGTTGTACTCGACGGCGATCCGGATCTTCTCGGGCAGTTCGTGCGGGTACATCAGGTCGGCCACGCGAATGCTGCGACGGGCGACCTTGTCCTCGTAGGCCGGACCGATGCCGCGGCCGGTGGTGCCGATTGCCTTGCCGCCGGCGGCGATCTCGCGCGCCTTGTCGACGGCGATGTGGTACGGCATGATCAGCGGCGTGGCCGGGCTGATCTTGACGCGCGAACGCACCTCGACGCCGTTCGCTTCGAGTTCGGCGATCTCCTCCATCAACGCGGCCGGCGACAGCACCACGCCGTTGCCGATCAGGCACAGCGCGTCGTCGCGCAGGATGCCCGAGGGGATCAGGTGCAGCACGGTCTTCTTGCCCTTGATCACCAGCGTGTGACCGGCGTTGTGGCCGCCCTGGAAACGCGCCACCGCACTGACCCGCTCGGTCAGCAGGTCGACGATCTTGCCCTTGCCTTCATCGCCCCACTGGGCACCGAGAATGACGACTGACTTGCCCATGATGTACTCGCTCACTGTGTATTGCCCCGCTGACGGGGTGTTGTCTGCGTTTGCGTGGACTCCGCACGGGAGCCGGGGAAAACATCCGTCACCGCGGCAAGGGTACGCCGGACGCCCGTGATGACGAAACCGGCGGATGACCGCTCACGCACGACAGTCCCGCATGACCTGATGCATGCGGGACTGCGGGCGGATCATTTTTTCGACGACGGGTCGTTGTAGTAGTTGAGGAACGGGGCGTTCGGCTTGAGCACCAGCACACTCTTGCCGTCCTCGAACGATTTGCGATACGCGGCCATGCTGCGGGTGAACGCGAAGAATTCGGGATCCTGGCTGTAGGCCTGCGCATAGATCATTGCCGCCTGTGCGTCGCCCTCGCCACGCACCGTGGCGGCGTCCCGATTCGCATCGGCGCGCAGCACCTGGCCCTGGCGATCGGCGTCAGCCTGGATCTTGGCGGCGGCCTCCTGCCCGGTATAGCGCAACTGGTTGGCCAGCTGCAGCCGCTCGGCACGCATGCGCTTGTACACCGACTCGCTGACGGTGTCGGGCAGATCGATGCGCTTGATGCGCACGTCGACCACGGCGATGCCCAGGTTCTTGCGCGTGGACGCATCGGTCTGCTGGCGCACCCGCTCGGTGATGTCCTTGCGGCCGCCGGAAATCAGCTCCTGCAACGTGCGCGCGTTGAACTCGAAGCGCAGCGCGTCCTTGATGATCGGCGTGAGCCGCTGCGTCGCCTGCAGTTCGTCGCCGCCGGTAGCCTGGTAGTACCTGGCGTTGTCGACGATGCGCCATTTCACGTAGAAATCGACGTTGACGCTCTTTTTCTCGGAGGTGAAATAGCGCTCCGGCGCCGCGTCCAGAGACAGGATGCGATTGTCGAATTCCAGGTCCTGCTGCACCAGCGGAATCTTGAAATGCAGGCCCGGCCTGTAATCGGTGCGCACGATGCGGCCGAACTGCAGCAGCAGTGCGTTCTGGCCCTCGTTCACCACGAACATGCTGTTGAGGCCGAGCAGAACCAGCAGCGCGACAATGACGGCGGTGACGATCCTGCTCATGGCTGTGTCCCCTTGTCGCCGGCGGTGCCGCCGCTGGCAGGCGACACGACGGCATTGACGGTACCGGCATCGGTGCCGCTGGCCGGCGATTGACCCGCGCGACCAGACGGCAGGTTGATGATGTTGCGGCCGCCGGAGCCGTCGATCACCTTGGGATTGTCGGCCATCACCTGTTCCATCGTCTCCAGCCACAGACGCTTGCGGGTGACTTCCGGCGCCGCCTTGTACTGTTTCAGCAGCAGTGCGAAACGGGCGGCGTCGCCCTGCGCACGGGCGATCCGCTCGGCCTTGTAGCCAGCGGCCTCGGCGGCGATGCGCGCGGCGTCGCCACGTGCCACCGGCACCACCTTGTTGGCATAGGCCAGGGCCGCGTTCTCGATGCTTTGCTTGTCCTCGCGGGCCTTGTTGACGTCATCGAACGCGTCCTTCACCTCTTTCGGCGGCGACACGTTCTGGAAACTGACTTCGGTTACCCGCAGGCCGGCATCGTAGCCGTCCATGGTTTTCTGCAGCACCTGCTGCGCCTCGTTGACGAGGTTGGCACCGGCAGCGGAGAGGATCTGGTCCATGTCACTGCCGCCGATCACCCCGCGCACCGCTGCCTCGGCCGCAGCCTGGATGGTGCCGTCCGGGTCGTTCAGCGAGAACAGGTACTTGCGCGAATCGTCCACCTGATACTGCACGGTGAAATCGACGGTGATGATGTTTTCGTCGCGGGTCAGCATGCTGACGGTGTCATTCACCGAACGCACGCGCGTGGCCTCGACCTTCCTGACCGACTCGACCGGCTGCGGCAACTTGAGGTGAAAGCCCGGACCCAGGGTCCGCGAGTACTGGCCAAAGCGCAGCACCACGCCAACTTGCCGGGCATCGATGATGGTGTAGCTGCTGAACAGCAGACCGACCACCAGCAGCACCAGCACGGCGGTGAGGATGCCACCGGCGCCCTGGCCGGTCTTGCCCATGCGGGTACGCACTTTCTTGAGCAAGTCGTCCAGCGGCGATTTGCCGGACTGGCGACTCTTGCCCCAGGGATCATTCGGTCCCTTGCCGGGTTCATTCCAAGCCATGGTCAGTCTCCTTGAGGCGGCGGGGAGGCCGGCAGCCGGCGCCGGAGCACGCATTGAACAGGACAACGCATCGGGTGGGGCCGCAGTGGCCGAAGCGGTGCGCCGCATCCATCGAGGGCGAGCGCACAAACGCCGTGCATTCTAACAGAGCCGGATGGAATGTTCCGCTGTTCAACGGGGTTGTTCCGCCGGGATCAGCAATTCGCGCAACAGCCGTGTCTCGGCGGCATCGCCGGCGCTGAGCGGTGCGATCACGCTGCGCGGCGCATCGATCCGCAATTGCCAGCCATGCTCATCCACCGTCTCGCCGCAGATCGCACCGGCGGCCTTGAGCCGGGCATGCAGCCGGCCGGCAGACAGCGGCAATTGCAGCGCGCATTGCAGCCGCTCGCCACCGAGCAGCTCGCCCAATGCCTGGCGCAGCAGATCCAGGCCGGCCCCGGTGGCGGCCGACACCCAGACCCGCACAGGCTTGCCGTCGCCGTCGCGGTCGATGCGCGGCGCGGCGCGCGTGCGGGCAGCGCGCTCGGGCACGGCCGCCGGATCTTCGCCGGCCTGGATCAGGTCGGTCCCGATCAAATCGATCTTGTTCATCACGTGCAGTTGCGGCACCTCGCCGGCGTCGATCTCTTCCAGCACGTTGTCGACAATGTCATGCAGGCGCTCGCGCTCGTCGTCGGCCGCATCGCTGACATGCAGCAGCAGATCGGCATCGCGCGCTTCGGCCAGGGTGGCGCGGAACGCGGCCACCAGATCGTGCGGCAGCTCGCGGATGAAGCCCACGGTGTCGGCCAGCACGGCCGGGCCGCAGCCGAGATCCTCCAGCTTGCGCACGGTCGGATCGAGCGTGGCGAACAACTGGTCGGCGACATACACCCCGCCGCTGGTCAGCGCATTGAACAGGGTCGACTTGCCGGCGTTGGTATAGCCGACCAGGGCCACCCGCGGCACCGTGTTGCGCAACCGCGAGCGGCGCTGCTGGCCGCGCTGGGTCTGCACTTTCTGCAGGCGCCTGGTGAGCATCTTGACGCGTTCGCCGAGCAGCCGGCGGTCGGTTTCCAGCTGGGTTTCGCCCGGGCCGCGGTTGCCGATGGCGCCGCCGCGCTGGGTGTCCAGATGGGTCCAGCCGCGCACCAGCCTGGTGGCCAGATGCTTGAGCTGGGCCAGCTCGACTTCCAGCTTGCCCTCGTGCGAACGTGCGCGCTGGGCGAAGATGTCCAGGATCAGGCCGGCGCGGTCGACCACGCGCACCTGCAGCAGCTTTTCGAGATTGCGTTCCTGCACCGGGGTCAGCAGGTGGTCGACCAGGACCACGTCGGCGTCAAGCGCACGCACCGCCTCGGCGACTTCGTCGGCCTTGCCGCTGCCGATGTAGTACCGGGGATTGGGGGCCTCGACGCGCGCCGCGATCGTGCCCAGCACTTCGGCACCGGCGGATTGGACCAGCTCGGCGAATTCCGCGGCGCGGCGCTCGGCATCGCCATCGCCACGGGAATGCGGCAGCACCAGCACGGCGCGGTCGCCTTTCTTCTGTCTGTCGAACACTGCTGGCTATGGCCTGTCGGGGGCAACGCCCGCTTCATGCGGGCGCACACCCTGTCGTTCAAGTATTCGCTTCACTCAAGCATCGGCTTCACTGGGTGCAGCTGCCGCGTCGGCATGACTGTCGTGTTCGTCGTGATCTTCGTGGCCGTTGGCGATGCGCACATTGCGACTGGGCACCACGGTGGAGATGGCATGCTTGTAGACCATCTGGCTCACCTGATTGCGCAGCAGCACGACGAACTGGTCGAACGATTCGACCGTGCCCTGCAACTTGATCCCATTGACCAGATAGATGGCCACCGGCACGCGCTCACGCCGCAACGCGTTCAGAAACGGATCCTGCAACGATTGTCCCTTGGACATTTCTTGTTCTCCCCTCGCAACGGACAGGCCGGAGTAAAAAAACGCCAACGGCGCCTCGGCCCAACATGTTCAGGATGTTAACCGCTTTCAAATACATGATGAAAGGAGATTTTTGCGCAGCGCCGGCGTGACGGCCGCGCTGGAGCGGCCGGCAGGACCCAAGAATGCGCCGGCATGAGCCGATCAGCCCGCCCGGGTGCCCAGAAACAGCCGCAACGCATCGATCGCCCACTCGGCCAGGCGGGGGCGATCCGGATCGAGCTGGCGGGCACCGAAGTCGCTGCGCAGCCAGGTGATCTGCCGCTTGGCCAGCTGGCGCGTGGCGAAGATGCCGCGATCGCGGAACCCGGCCGGATCGGTCGAGCCGTCCAGATGCTCCCACGCCTGCCGGTAACCGACCGCCCGCATCGCCGGCAGCTGCGCATGCAGATCGCCGCGGCTGCGCAGCCCGCGCACCTCGTCGAGAAACCCCGCCGCCAGCATCGCGTCGAAGCGCTGCGCGATGCGCGCATGCAGCACGCTGCGATCGGCCGGCAGCAGCGCCAGCTTGAGCACGCGCCACGGAAACCGCGTGCGGCCGCCGTGCTGCTGCTCGGACAGCGGCCGGCCGGTCAGCTCGATGACCTCCAGCGCGCGCTGCAGGCGCTGCGCGTCATGGCTGCCGATCCGCGTGGCGGCCAGCGGATCCAGTCGCGCCAGCCGTGCATGCATGGCCGGCCAGCCGAGCTGCGCCGCCTCGCCGGCCAGCCGCGCACGCAGCGCCGGCACCGCCTCGGGCAAGTCGGAAAGCCCCTGCTGCAGGGCGCGGAAATACAGCCCGGTGCCGCCGACCAGCAGCGGCACCCTGCCCTGTGCGCTGACCCGCTGCATGGCCGCCAGCGCATCGGCACGAAACTCCGCCGCGGAATAGGCCTCGGCCGGATCGCGGATGTCGACCAGCGCATGCGGATAGCGCGCCAGCGTCGCCGCGTCGGGCTTCGCCGTGCCAATATCCATGCCCCGGTAGACCAGCGCCGAATCGACGCTGATCAGGCCCAGCGCAAACCGCTCGCTCAGCGCACACGCCAGTGCGGTCTTGCCCGAGGCGGTGGGGCCCATCAGAAAGATGGCCAGCGGGCGTGAGTCGAGCGGCATCCGGAAATTGTAGGCGGCGCACCGTCAGCCGGCCAGCAAAGCCGGCCGATCGCTCCGCGATGCCGCCGCGCGAGCCGCCGGCGATCGGCCCGCGCGCTCTATAATTGCGGTTCCCCGCCCGTTTTGCGGGCCAACCGATGGACACCTTCCCCATGTCGCAGACGATGAAAGCCCTGGTCAAGCGCAAGCCCGAACAGGGCATCTGGATGGAACAGGTGCCGTTGCCGGTGGTCGGCCCGAACGAGGTGCTGATCAAGATGGAGAAGACCGCGATCTGCGGCACCGATCTGCACATCTACAAATGGGATGAGTGGAGCCAGCGCACGATCGTGCCCGGCCTGACCATCGGCCACGAGTTCGTCGGCCGCATCGTCGAGATCGGCCCGGGCGTGACCGGCTACCAGCCCGGCGACCGCGTCTCGGCCGAGGGCCACATCGTCTGCGGGCATTGCCGCAACTGCCGCGCCGGCCGCCAGCACCTGTGTCCGAACACCGTGGGCATCGGCGTGAACCGCAACGGCGCGTTTGCCGAATACATGAGCATGCCGTCCTCGAACCTGTGGCCGATCCCGGACCAGATCCCGTCCGAACTGGCCGCGTTCTTCGACCCCTACGGCAACGCCGCGCATTGCGCGCTGGAATTCGACCTGATCGGCGAGGACGTGCTGATCACCGGGGCCGGCCCGATCGGCATCATCGCCGCGGGCATCTGCAAGCACGTGGGCGCACGCAACGTGGTGGTCACCGACGTCAACGACTACCGCCTGAAGCTGGCCGCCGACATGGGTGCCACGCGGGTGGTCAACGTGGCCGACCAGTCGCTGCGCGACGTGGTCAGGGACCTGCATATCGAAGGCTTCGACGTGGGCCTGGAGATGAGCGGCAACCCGCGTGCGTTCAACGACATGCTCGACGTGATGTATCACGGCGGCAAGATCGCGATGCTCGGCATCATGCCGCGCGGCGCCGGCATCGACTGGGACAAGGTGATCTTCAAGGGCCTCACCCTGCAGGGCATCTACGGCCGCAAGATGTACGAGACCTGGTACAAGATGACCCAGATGGTGCTGACCGGTTTCCCGCTGCAGAAGGTGCTCACCCACCAGATCGCCATCGACGATTTCCAGAAAGGCTTCGACCTGATGGATGCCGGTACCTGCGGCAAGGTGGTCTGTTCCTGGCATTGATCGGCCGCTCGCGACAACGGAGTAATCTCGAACAACCCGGTTCCTGGTACTTGCAGGCGCGCACCGAAGTGCGCGGATCCATGGTCACCGCATCGCGCCGTGCTTTCGCGCAGCTCGATCCGCGCTTGCAAATCCGGCAAGATGCCGTCTCGGGGAGATTGCCGGCGCACACTACCGGTGCCACCCGATCACGACGTTCACGGAGCGCAATCTGCATGATCGATCGTCGTTTGCTGGACGACCCGCGGCTGGCCCTCGTGCGCCGGCATGCCGACCGGCTTTACCGTTCCCATCGCGTCCGTCGCGCGCTGCTGGGGCTTGGCGTCTTTCTGGCGGTATTCGGTCTGCTCGGCTTCTTCGCCGCACCGCCGCTGCTGAAATCGCAGTTGCAAAGCCGGCTGGGCACCCTGCTGGGCCGACCGGTGACGATCGGCGCCGTGCATTTCGATCCCTACACGCTGCGCCTGGATCTGGACCGGCTGCATATCGGCGCACGCGACGGCCATGCGCCGTTCGTCGACGTCGACCGGCTCACCATCAACGCTTCGTGGACTTCGCTGTTTTACCGCGCGCCGGTGCTGGACGAGCTGGCGCTGCAGCGCCCCCGGTTGCACATCATCCGGCTGGCCCCGCAGCGCTTCAATTTCTCCGATCTATTGGAACGCCTCGAAGGCAAGCCGGACCCGAACGCGCCGCCGAGCCGTTTCGCCGTGGCCAACATCAGCGTGCACGACGGCGACATCGTTTTCGACGACAAGGTGCTGTCCGTCAGCCACCATGTCGAGCAGCTCGACCTGGGCATTCCGTTCCTGGCCAACCTGCCCGCCGATACCGACCTGTTCGTGCAGCCGCTGCTGGCTGCGCGCATCGACGGAAGCCCGTTGCGCATCGACGGCAAGACCAAACCCTTCGCCAGCAGCCGCGAGTCGCAGATCGACTTCCGGTTCGACCATCTGGATCTGCCGCGCTATCTCGGCTACGCCCCGGTCGCGCTGCCGGTGGCGATTCCACGCGGCCAGCTGTCCGGCCAGTTGCAGCTGGATTTCGTCGCCGCCGGCAAGAACATGCAGTTGCGACTCGGCGGCCAACTGGCGCTGGACGACTTCAAACTGACCACTCCCGCCGGCGTCGCGCTGCTGGAGCTGGGGCACGGCACCGCCCAGCTGGCGGACGTGCAGCCGCTGATCTCGCGCTATCACATCGGAGCAGTCCGGCTCGACCGTGCCGCCGTGCATTACCGGGGCAGTGCCGGCGGGCACAGCAATTTCGATGCGCTGACCAGCACGAATGCCGGCCAGCCGTCGCCGCAGCCCGCTTCGCCACCGAGCGACGTGCGCATCGACTCGCTGATCCTGCAGCAGGGACTTTTCGACTATGCCGATGCCGGTGCGGGCGGCAACCCGCCGGCCACCCTCACGCTGGAGAACGTGCACGGTACGCTGCGCGGCCTGTCCACCGTCCGCGCCCCCGTCGGCAGCCTCGATCTGGCCGCACAACTGAACGGCGGTGCGGTGCACGCCAGCGGCAAGCTCGACCTCGCCGGCGCACGCTTCGACGGCAGGCTGGCGCTGCAGGGCGTCGCGGCGGCACCGCTGCAATCGCTGGCGCTGCCGCCATTGCAGGCCACCATCGCCAATGGCCATCTCGATGCCGACGGTCGGCTGCAGGCAGCCTGGGGCAGCACACTGAACCTGCATCTTGAGCCGGCGCAGTTCAGCGTCGACGACCTGGTCCTGAAACGGCACGACGGCACGACGCCGGTGGCCTGGAAGTCGGTGCAGGCGAAACTGGCCCGGTTCGACCTGGCCAGCCGCCAGGCACAGCTCGAAAGCCTGCTGGTGCAGGGACTCAAGCTCGACGTGAAGCGGCTGCGCAACGGCAGCTTCGATCTGGCCAGCCTGATCGCCGCCGCACCCTCCACCCATGCACCGTCAGCGAAGGCCGGCCCATCGACGAGCGTGCCGGCCTGGCACTGGAGCCTTGCCCATCTGGGCATCGAGAACAGCGATGTCGCCTTCCGTGACCTGCGCGCCGACCGGCCTGCGCCGGTCGCGCTGCACATCGATCGCTATGGCTTGGACGGCTTGTCCGACAACCTGCACGAGCCGGTCAAGGTGACGCTGACCGGCCTGCTCGGCAAACGCGGCTATGCGCTCACCGGCCAGGTGCGGCCGCAACCGCTGGACGCCCGGTTGCAGGTCATGGCGCGCGGCCTGGATATCGCACCGCTGCAGTCGCTGATCAGCGAGCCGCTGAACGTGCGCATCGGCAGCGCCCTGCTCAGCGCGAACGGTCGCCTGCGCTACCGCGATCGCGGCGATGCACCGGCACGCATCGACTATCGCGGCCAGCTCACGCTGGGGCGGGTCCGCGTGCAGGACAAGCTGACCGGCGACGACTTCCTGCGCTGGCATTCGCTGTCCGCCAGCGGCCTGGTGCTGCGCCTGGGTGAAGGCGTGCCGCACGCCGACATCGGCGGGCTTGCGCTCAGCGATTTCTATGCCCGCGTGATCGTCAACAGCAACGGCCGCCTCAACCTGCTGGACGTGGTGACGAACCAGGCCGAAGCACCCGTGTCGGTGACGCGTGCCGAAAAGGCGCCGGCGCCTGCCGCAGCGGCCACGGCGTCGGGTCCGGCTCCGGAGATCCAGATCGGCCAGATCACGCTGGCGCGCGGCCAGCTCAACTACACCGACAACTTCATCAAGCCCAATTACAGCGCCAACGTGACCGGTCTGGCCGGCAAGATCGGCGCGTTCGGCACCCGCACAGGCCCACCGGCGGAACTGGTGCTGCAGGGCAAGCTGGACGAAAACTCGCCGTTGGACATCACCGGCAGCATCAACCCGCTGACGCCGATGGCCTTTCTCGACATCAAGGCCAAGGCCGACGCGGTCGAACTCGACCATTTGTCGCCCTACTCCAGCAAATACGCCGGCTACCCGATCACCGGCGGCGTACTCAACGTCGACGTGCATTACCTGCTCGACCAACGCAAGCTCACCGCGGACAACCATATCTTCATCGAGCAGATCACCTTCGGCGATCGCATCGATGCGCCCGGCGTGAGCCATCTGCCGGTGAAACTGGCGGTGGCGCTGTTGAGGAATTCGCGGGGCCAGATCGACGTGCATGTACCGGTATCCGGCTCGCTGGACGACCCGCAATTCAGCATGGGTGGCCTGATCTGGCGCGCCTTCGTGAACCTGATTGCCCGTGCCGCCACCGCGCCGTTCCGGCTGCTCGCCTCGCTCGGCGGCCACCATGCCGACCTCGGCTATGTGGAATTCGCGCCGGGTTCCGCCGTGCTGGACGGCACCGCGCAGTCGCGCCTTGCCCAGTTGGTGAAACTGCTGCACGACAAGCCCTCGCTGCAACTGGACATCACCGGCCGGATGGATCCCGCCGTCGACGAAAAAGGTCTGCGCAAGGTGATGGTCGACGACCTGATCCGCAAGGCAAAGGCCGATCACGATGGCGACAAGGCCGATCCGGCCACGCTGACGCTCACCCCCGACGAATACGCGCATTACCTGACGCGGGTTTACAGGCACGCGAAATTTCCCAAACCGAAAAACCTGATCGGCCTCACCAAATCGCAGCCGCCGGAAGTGATGCACCAGTTGCTGGAAGCCAACATGCCGGTCGACGCAGCCGCATTGCGCCGATTGGCCGAACGCCGCGCCGAGGCGGTACACCGGTGGCTGCACGGCAAGATCGACGAAAAGCGCATCGCGATGCACGCACCCAGGCTCGACGCCAAGGGCATCAAGGACAAGGGCAGGACGACCAGGGTGGATTTCGGCTTGCATTGAACAGCGATCCGTCCACCCGACCCGGGGGAGCAACCGCCATCGCCTCGCCCTACAATGGCGCGTTGCCATCCACCGGTCGGAACCCTTCCCATGATCTACTCAGCCAAGGCGCGCTACGCCAGCGAACTTCAATCCATCCGCGAGCAGGGCCTGTTCAAGGCCGAGCGCATCATCGTCTCGCCGCAATCGGCCGAGATCGAGCTCGAAGGCGGTCGCAGGGTTCTGAACTTCTGCGCCAACAACTACCTCGGGCTGGCCGACCACCCTGCGGTAATCCAGGCCGCGAAGGACGCACTGGACACGCACGGCTTCGGCATGGCCAGCGTGCGCTTCATCTGCGGCACGCAGGACCTGCACAAGCAGCTGGAAGCGAAGATCGCGGCGTTCTTCGGCACCGAGGACAGCATCCTCTATGCAGCCTGCTTCGACGCCAACGGCGGCCTGTTCGAGCCGCTGCTGGGCGAGGAGGACGCGGTGATCTCCGATGCGCTCAACCACGCCTCGATCATCGACGGCATCCGCCTGTGCAAGGCCAGGCGATTCCGCTACGCCAATTGCGACATGGCCGATCTCGAACAACAGCTGCAGGCCGCCGACGCGGCCGGTGCGCGCACCAAGCTGATCAGTACCGACGGCACGTTCTCGATGGACGGCTTCATCGCGCCACTGGACCGGATCACCGCACTGGCGAAGAAATACAACGCGATGGTGCATATCGACGAATGCCATTGCACCGGCTTCCTGGGTGCCAGCGGCCGCGGCGCGGCCGAAGTCAATGGCGTGATGGACAAGATCGACATCTTCACCGGCACCCTGGGCAAGGCGCTCGGCGGTGCCCTCGGCGGCTTCACCACCGGCCCGAAGGAGGTGATCGAACTGCTGCGCCAGCGTTCGCGGCCGTATCTGTTTTCCAACTCGCTGCCGCCGCACGTGGTGGCGGCGGCGATCAAGGTGTTCGACATGATCGAGTCGGCCGGCGAGCTGCGCACCCGGGTGCAGGAAAACACCCGCTATTTCCGCGAACGGATGACGGCGGCCGGCTTCGACATCAAGCCGGGCGTGCACCCGATCGTGCCGGTGATGATCTACGACGCACCCAAGGCGCAGGCGATGGCTGCGGGCCTGCTGGATGAAGGCATCTACGTCACCGGCTTCTTCTTTCCGGTGGTGCCCAAGGGCCAGGCGCGCATCCGCACGCAGATGAGCGCGGCGCATACCCGCGAGCATCTCGATCACGCGATTGACGCATTCACCAGGGTCGGCAGGCAACTGGGCGTGCTTGGTGGCTGATCACTCGCGCACAAGGTCGCCCCGTTCGTCTGTAGGAGCGCACCCTGTGCGCGAATGCTTTTCGCCCCTGTGTGTTTCTCAAAAGCATTCGCGCACAGGGTGCGCTCCTACAGGCAGGTGGGGGGAGAGGCGAGTTGGCGCACTTCCCCGACGGTCAGATGGCGCCACTGACCCTTCGCCAGATCGCCCAGCTGCAGCGGTCCGATGGCGACGCGGACCAGGCGCAGCACATCGAAGCCCAGCGCCGCCAGCAGGCGGCGAATGTGCCGGTTGCGGCCTTCGTCCAGCACGACTTCAAGCCACGCATTCTTTTCACCGGCACGCAACAGAGTTGCCCGCTTCGCCTTCAGCATATCCCCCGCATCCACGATACCGGCATGCATCGCCGCCAGTGCCGCCGCATCCGGCTGACCGGCGACCTGCACATGATAGGTCTTGTCCAGATGCGTGGCCGGATCGGTGATGCCGGCCGCCCATTCCGTGTCGTTGCTGAGCAACAGCAGACCTTCACTGGCCATGTCCAGTCGACCGACCGGCCCCAGCCACGGCAGCCCGGCGGCTGACAGGGCGGTATAGACCGTGGCGCGGCCGTGCTCGTCGGCGGCACTGACGACGAGTCCGCGGGGCTTGTTGAACATGACGTGGCAACGCTCAGCGGGTTTCACCGGCTGGCCATCGACCGCAATCTGCTGACGCTCGATCGATGTCGGGCAATGGGGATCGTGCACGATGCGCCCATCCAGGCTTACCCGGCCTGCGCGGACCCACTGCTCGGCCTGGCTGCGCGAGCAGATGCCCAGCTTGGACAACACTCTTGCCAGTCCGTGCCGCGGTGCATGGGTCGGCAAGGTATTTCGTGGTGGACGGGAGGTTGGGCGTGACATCGATCCAGCCTATAAGGCCGAGCCACGGAACGACAAGGATCGGCGCTGCGCCGACACGAAAAAACCCGGCTTGCGCCGGGTTTTTCGTGATGCCTTCAGCAAGGTTCGATCACTGCTGAACCTGCAGCTCCGTACGACGGTTCTGTGCGCGACCGGCATCGGTGGCGTTGTCGCCGATCGGATCGTTCTCGCCATGACCGATCGGGCCTTCCAGGCGGCTCGCATCGATACCGTGGCTGGTCAGATAGTTGTAGACGATCGCGGCACGGCGCTCGGACAGCTTCTGGTTGTAGGCCTCGGTGCCTTTCGAGTCGGTGTAACCGGCCACCGTCACATGCACCTGCGGATAACGCTGCAAGGTATCGACGGCCTGACTCAGTACCGAAAGCGAATCCGCGGTCGGTACGGCCAGCGACTTGGAGATGTCCGTCTCGCCCTTGCGCGGACGATCGAACTTGAAGTTCACGCCGCGCAGGTCGATCACGACCTTCTGCGGGCAACCATCGGGACCGACGATCGTGCCTGCAGGCGTATTCGGGCACTTGTCCTCGCAGTCGTTCACGCCGTCATGATCGCTGTCCATGGTCGAGCAGTCGGCCGGGGCCGGAGCCGCCGGGGCCGTTGCCGGGGCGGCCGGCGCCGCCGCGGGCGTACCGAAACGCGAGACCACGCTGAACCCCAGGAACCAGTCGCCGTAACCGCTCTGGCTGCGCTGGGTGCTGTCGTCCCAGTCGTAGCGGTAGCCGGCTTCCAGGCGGATGTCCGAACTGTCCGAAACGGTCTTGGATATGCCGCCGCCGACCTCGGCCGCCGGCGACCAGCCGCTCGATCCGCTGGCATGATGCTGGCTGCCCATCACCCCGCCCAGGAAATACGGGCGCCAGGCATTCCAGTCGCGGAAATAGTAACGCCCCGTCACGCCGATATTGTTGTTGGCCCACGACTGATTGCCTTGCCCTCCACCAGCCGCCGCACCGGCGTCACGCTCACGCTTGGTACGATCGATGAACGCATCGATCGACATGTTCGGCGAGAAAAATTTGCCGATACCCAGTCCGTAATAGAACTGCTGGCTATTGGTATTGCGATCCTTGTCGTTGAAATAACCACCGACGGTCGGGGCAATGTACCAGCGCCCGTCATAGCTGGAAACGCTCGATGAATCACTGCTGGTGGAACCGGCCGAAGCAGGCGCGTCCTGAGCCTGAGCCGCACTGACGCAGCCCAAGGCCAGCGCAATGAAAAAATATGAGCCCTTATGTTTCATCAGGTGTCTCCTCGATTATTAGGTTTGCATCCGTTCGATCCCAACCGGAAATCGCTTGTCACGAATTCAATACGACATCAAAGGGGCGATTCCACGCCCCTCATTTGTCGCACGTGACACGGACCGGCCTCAATTGTATCTAATTTGTTAAGAAGTTCATCGCCCGATGACGGGACAGCCCACCGACCCGGTGCGGCTCCGTTCAGGAAGCATCGTGGACGGGCATGCTTTTCGAACCATGCCCGGCAACCCGGGATGGCTGACGGCAAAGCTGTTCGCGTGCATTCGACCCCTCGGAATCAGCACCGGCTGCATCGCTGCAGCCGGATCGGTTTTGCAGCGGCCCAATCTCCCACTCACCCCGTCTCTACAACGTGAAGAGCCCAAGAAATTCGTGCAATGACATGGCATCGAGCCTGACCGGATCATTCGTCGCCGCCAGAATCGCCTTGACCCGATGTGCCGGCAAATGACCGCGCATGGCCGCCTCGAACTTCCTCAGCAGGACCGGAATGCCCTCGGCACGGCGCCTGCGGTGACCGATCGGATAATCGACGGAAACCTTCCGCGTGCACGTTCCATCCTTGAAGAACACCTGCACCGAGTTGCCGATGTAGCGCTTGTCGGGGTCGAAATAATCCCGGGTGAACTGCGGGTTCTCGCTGACCGTCATCTTGTCGCGCAACGCATCGATGCGCGGATCCGCCGCCACGTCGTCGTCGTAATCGGAGGCTTCGAGGCGACCGAAGATCAGCGGTATCGCCACCATGTACTGGATGCAGTGGTCGCGGTCGGCATAGTTGGCCAGCGGACCGGTCTTGTCGATGATGCGGCAGCCCGCCTCCTGCGTCTCGATGAGGATCTTCTCGACCTGCTCGAGCTTGCCGGCGACCTGGTCGTGCAACTGCATCGCGCATTCCACTGCGGTCTGCGCATGGAACTCGGCCGGAAAGCTGATCTTGAGCAGCACGTTCTCCATCACATAGCTGCCGAACGGGCGCTCGAATTCGAAAGCATTGCCCTTGAAGGCCACGTCGTAGAAACCCCAGGTCCGGGCGCTCAACGCCGACGGATAGCCGACCACGCCACGGTAAACCGCATTGATCGCGTGGGTGACCGCGCGACGACAGGCATCGCCGGCGGCCCAGCTCTTGCGCGGGCCGGTGTTCGGCGCGTGGCGGTAGGTGCGCAGCGCGCCATTGTCGATCCAGCTGTGCGACACGGCGGTGACGATCTGCTCCTTGTCGCCGCCGAGCATGGCGGTAGCGACCGCGGTCGACGCCAATCGCACCAGGATCACGTGATCCTGGCCGACGCGGTTGAAGCTGTTCTTCAGCGCGTAGCAGCCCTGGATTTCGTGCGCCTTGATCGCATAGCCGAGCACGTCGCGCACGGTCAGCGGCTGGCCGCCCTCACGCTCGACCTTGCGGCCGAGATAGTCGGCCACGGCGAGGATCGCGCCGAGGTTGTCCGACGGGTGACCCCACTCGGCCGCCAGCCAGGTGTCGTTGAAATCAAGCCAGCGGATCTGCGTGCCGATCGCGAACGCCGCCTGCACAGGATCGAGTTCGTGGCCGGTCCCTGGCACACGTGCGCCGCCCGGCAAGGTCGCGCCGGGGACCAGCGGCCCCAGATGCTTCACGCATTCGGGAAATTTCATGGCCAGCATCGCCGTAGCGAGCGAGTCGAGCAGCACGTAGCGCGCGGTGTCGTAGGCTTCCTTCGAATCGATCCGGTAATCGATCACGTAGTCGGCGATGTCGACCAGCGGCTGGTCCGGGTCGGGGCGTTTTGCGGAACGGATATCGTGGGCACTCATGACGGATCTCGCTGCGGGGGAACGCTTATTTTAGCTGACTGGGGGCCTGTCGCAGCTTGACCACGACCGCGCCGGCGCCGACAATCGATCACACACTCCAAAAGGGAGTAGTTCCCGGTGCGGGTACGCCTGCATCGATGCGCTGGCCGTCAACACGAGCGACGCCTCGCTCCGGCCATCGCGGCAGCCATGCTGCGAACGAGACTTTTGTGGTGGACACGGGCTGCGCGCGCCCGTGTCCGCTGCATCGTCCGACGCGCATGGAAACCCGCATGGACCCGTTCAGCCCCGACTTGTTTTCCGACCTGGCGGCCATCATCCTGCTCGACCTGGTGCTGGCCGGAGACAATGCCATCATCATCGCGATGGCCGCGCGCAACCTGCCCCGGTCACTGCAGTTCAAGGCCGTTTTCTGGGGCGCGTTCGGCGCGATTGCGGCACGCGTACTGCTGACCGCCATTGTGGTTTCCCTGTTCAAGCTGCCCGGTCTGATGCTGACCGGCGGACTGCTGTTGCTGCCGATTGCCCGGAAACTGCTGCGGCAGGATACCGGTGCTGCCCAACGGGTCAACGCCTCGAGTGGCTTCTGGAGCGCGCTGCGCACCATCATCGTCGCCGATGCACTGATGGGCATGGACAACGTGCTGGCCATCGCCGGCGCGTCGAATGGCCATCTCGGCCTGGTGATGATCGGCCTGCTGATCAGCGTGCCGCTGGTGGTCTGGGGCTCGACGCTGCTGCTTCGGCTGATCAACCGCTTCCCGCTGATCATCTACGCCGGCGCCGGCGCGATTGCCTTCACCGCAGGACGGATGATCGCCCATGATCGGTGGACCGGTGGCTGGTTCGATGCGCACAGCTGGGTCGCGTATGCCTTCGAGGCACTGCTGGTGATCGCCATCTGCGGCAGTGGCTGGTGGACGCAGCGCCGCCGGGGCGCCGGGCAACAGCCACCCCGTTGACGGCGAATCGCCAGGCCTCCCTGTCCGCCGGGAGGCGCCCACCCGAAGGCGGGCGTCGAACCCGGGTTCAGCGCTTGTCGATCGGCACGTAGGCCTGGTCTTCCGGGCCGGTGTAGTTCGCGCTGGGACGGATGATCTTGCCGTCCTGACGCTGCTCGATCACGTGCGCGCTCCAGCCGGAGGTACGCGCGATCACGAACAGCGGCGTGAACATCGCGGTGGGCACGCCCATCATGTGATACGCGCTGGCGGAGAACCAGTCGAGGTTGGGGAACATCTTCTTGACCTCGCCCATCACCTGCTCGATCCGCTCGGACACCTCGAACAGGGTCGGGTTGCCGCCTTCGGCGCAGAGCTTGCGCGAGATTTCCTTGATGATCTCGTTGCGCGGATCGGACACCGTGTACACCGGGTGGCCGAAGCCGATGATGATCTCCTTGCGCTCGACGCGGGCGCGGATGTCGGTCTCGGCTTCGGAGGCAGAGCGGTAGCGCGCGATGATCTCCATCGCCACCTCGTTGGCGCCACCGTGCTTGGGGCCGCGCAACGCGCCGATCGCGCCGGTGATCGACGAATACATGTCAGAACCGGTGCCGGCGATCACGCGGGCGGTGAAGGTGGACGCATTGAACTCGTGCTCGGCGTACAGCACCAGCGACTTGTCCAGCGCATGCGCGTGCAGGTCGCTGGGCGATCTGCCGTGCAGCAGATGCAGGAAATGCCCGGCGATCGAGGCATCGTCGGTTTCGGTCTCGATGCGCTTGCCGTTGTGGCTGAAGTGGTACCAGTACAGCAGCATCGAACCGAAGCTGGCCATCAGCCGGTCGGCGATCCCGCGCGCACCCTCGACATTGTGGTCGTCTTTTTCCGGCAGCACCGTGCCCAGCACCGAGCAGCCCGTGCGCATCACGTCCATCGGATGGGTCGCGGCCGGCAACAGCTCCAGCGCCGCCTTGACCGGCGCCGGCAAGCCGCGCAGGCGCTTGAGCCGGGCGCGGTAGTTGTTGAGTTCGATCCAGGTCGGCAGCACGCCGTGCACCAGCAGGTAGGCGACCTCCTCGAAGCAGCCGCGGGTGGCCAGATCGTGGATGTCGTAGCCGCGGTAATGCAGGTCGTTGCCGCTGCGGCCGACCGTGCACAGCGCGGTGTTGCCTGCGGCCACGCCGGACAGCGCCACGGATTTCTTGGCCTTGGGAAGGACTTGCTCGCTCATCGGGTGTCTCCAGTGATGCAGTGAAAGTCGAACGGTGGAACGATGTGTCTCCGCAGGAGCGCACCCTGTGCGCGAATGCTTTTCGCGAAAAGCTCTCGCGCACAGGGTGCGCTCCTGCACGACAGGTATCAGCCCTTCCGGGCGAACAGCGCGTCGAGCTTGTCCTCGTAGGCGTGGTAGCCCAGGTAGTCGTAGAGCTCCTCGCGGGTCTGCAGCGTGTCGATGATGTTCTTCTGCGTGCCTTCGCGGCGCACGGTCTCGTAGAAATTCAGCGCCGCCTTGTTCATGGCGCGATACGCGCCGCAGCAGTACAGCGCGATGTCCACGCCGGCGTCGCGCAGCTCGCCGGTGGTGAAGAACGGCGTGGAGCCGAACTCGGTGAGGTTGGCCAGGATCGGTACCTGCACCGCCGCCTTGACGCGGCGGTAATCGTCGAGCGTCCTCATCGCCTCGGGGAAGATCATGTCGGCACCGGCCTCGACGTAGGCACAGGCGCGATCGATCGCCGCACCGATGCCTTCCACCGCGGCCGCGTCGGTGCGCGCCATGATGACGAAGCACGCGTCGGCACGCGCGTCCACCGCGGCCTTGACGCGATCGACCATCTCTTCCTTCGGCACCACTTCCTTGCCGGGCCGATGACCGCAGCGCTTCTGCCCGACCTGGTCCTCCATGTGCACGGCGGCGACGCCGATGTTGGCGAACGAACGGATGGTGCGGGCGATGTTGAAGGCTCCACCCCAGCCGGTGTCGATGTCCACCAGCAGCGGCAGCCCGGTGGCGTCCACGATGCGGCGC
This sequence comes from Lysobacteraceae bacterium, assembly GCA_028871555.1. GTDB lineage: Bacteria > Pseudomonadota > Gammaproteobacteria > Xanthomonadales > Rhodanobacteraceae > Rhodanobacter. The sequence continues at coordinate 3,285 of JAGWNA010000036.1, read as the reverse complement.
GCATCGGTGAGCACGTCTTCCATAGTGCTGATGCCCAGATCGGGCATGCCCAGGGAATTGGCCGCCACGCCGCCGCCGGACAGATACAGCGCCTTGTAGCCGACGCGCCGGGCCATCAGGCCGGCGTAGGCGGTGATCGCACCCATCACCTGCAGCGGCCGCTCGGCGGCGACGGCCGCGCGAAAGCGCGCGCCGGGGGATGCTGACTGTGCCATGACACCTCCACGTGAAATCGGCATTTTAGCGCACTGCCGGCACAAAGCCGCGGCACGGACACGATGGCATCGCGATATCCGGCGCGACGTGCCGGCACTCGCCACGGACCTGACTGCGCGAGGCCAGGCTTTTCCGTGCAGGCAGCATTGCGTGCCGACCCGGACTCCCAGGAGCCCTAGCCACCCTGATCCGGACCGCGGTCCAGCGCGCGGCGCACCTCGTCCAGTGCGCCCGGATCGTCCAGCGTGGACAGGTCCCCGGGATCGCGCTGTTCCACCAATGCCTGCAGCGAGCGGCGCAGCAGCTTGCCCGAGCGGGTCTTGGGCAGCGCGTTCACCACGTAGATGCGTGCCGGCCGGGCCACCGCGCCGAGCTGGTCGGTGACGCAGCGCTGCATGGCCCGGGCCACATCGGCAGGCGGCCCGGCCACGCCCTGCTTGAGCGTGGCGAACACCACCGGCACCTGGCCCTTGAGTTCGTCCTTCATGCCGATCACGGCGGCCTCGGCCACCGCGGCGTGCGTGGCCACCGACTCCTCGATCTCGCGGGTGCCCAGGCGATGGCCGGCCACGTTGATCACGTCGTCGGTACGCCCGAGGATGCTGGTGTAGCCGTCCGCATCGCGGATCGCCCAGTCCAGCGAGCTGTACAAGAGCTCCTTGAAGTGGCTGAAGTAGCTGTTGACGTAGCGCGCGTCGTCGCGCCACACCGTGGTGAGGCAGCCCGGCGGCAGCGGCGGCACGAACACCAGCACGCCCTTCTCGCCCGCCGCGGCTTCTTCGCCGGTGGTCTCGTCGATCACCTTCATCTTGTAGCCCGGCGCGGGTAGGCCCGGCGAACCCCACTTCACCGGCTTCAGATCCAGTCCCGGCATCAGGGTGATGGCCGGCCAGCCGGTTTCGGTCTGCCAGTAGTTGTCGATCGCCGGCACGCCGAGCCCGTCGGTGATCCAGCGCGCGGTCGGTTCGTCCAGCGGCTCGCCGGCCAGGAACAGCCACTTCAGACTGGAGAGATCCGCTTTCTTCAGCCATGCGGCATCCTGCTTCTTCAGCACGCGGATGCCGGTGGGCGAGGAGAACATGGAGCGCACGCGGTACTTCTCGCACAGCCGCCACCAGACGCCGGGGTCGGGCCGTGTGGGCAGGCCTTCGTACAGCAGCGAGGTGGCGCCGCCGATCAGCGGGCCGTAGACGTTGTAGGAATGCCCCACCGCCCAGCCCACGTCGGAGGTGGAGAACATCACCTGCCCCGGCGCGATGTCGAAGACCGTGCGGATCGACAGCGCCATCGCCACCGCGTAGCCGCCCACGTCGCGCTGGATGCCCTTCGGCTTGCCGGTGGTGCCGGAGGTATAGAGCAGATAGCTGGGCTCGTTCGATTCCAGCCACGTCACCGGAACCTCGTCGTTCATGTGTTCGGCGCGCAGGCGGGCGTAGTCCACGTCGCGCCCGTGAACGCGCTGCATGTCCGGGTCCAGCCCGCGGCTGACGATCAGCACGTGCGGCGGCGGCGACTTCGACTCGGCCAGCGCCGCATCCACCAGCGGCTTGTACGGGATCACCTTGCCGCCGCGCATGCCGGCATCGGCGCAGATCAACAGCTTCGGCTCGGCATCGTCGATGCGCAGCGCCAGGTTGTGCGCGGCGAAACCGCCGAACACCACCGAGTGGATCGCGCCGATGCGGGCGCAGGCAAGCATCGCGTACACCGCCTCGGCCATGTTGGGCATGTAGATCACCACCCGGTCGCCCTTGCCCACGTCCAGCGACCGGAGAATGCCGGCGAAGCGGTTCACCTCGCGGTAGAGCACGCGGTAGGTGATCTCCTGCGTGGTGTCGGTCTCGCTGGAGATCGCCACCAGCGCCAGCTGCTCGCCGCGTTCGGCGAGGTGACGGTCAACCGCGTTGTAGCAGAGGTTGGTGGTGCCGCCCACGAACCAGCGGCGGAACGGCGGGTTGGACTGGTCGAGAATCTGCCGTGGCGGCATGTCCCAGTGGATCAGCCGCGCCTGCTCGCCCCAGAACTGCTCCGGCTCGTCGACCGACTGCCGGTAGAACTCTTCGTAGCGCATCGCCCCTGCCCGTATAGCCGCCGATGCGTCCAGCCTAGACCAATGCAGCGGCACGGAACATCCGACTTTCGCCGCGGGCCGAAACGACGACGGGCCGGCAAGTGCCGGCCCGCTGCCGGAGCCCACCCTGTGGGCGAATGCTTGGCCATACCCCGACAAGAGCAGTTCGCGCACAGGGTGCGCTCCTACGTGGTGAACGGGTACCCGCGCTGGTGCGCTTTTCGCGCAGCTACGCGGGTAACGTGTTTCGCGCACAGGGTGCGCTCCTACGCGGTGAACAGGTGCTCGACGCCGGCGCGCTCCTCGCGCAGTTCCTTGTCGGTGGCGTCCATCCGGGCGCGCGAGAAGTCGTTGATCGCCAGCCCCTGCACGATCGCGTACTTGCCGTCCTTCACCGTGACCGGGTAGCCGTAGATCACGCCCGGTGCAATGCCGTAGGAGCCGTCGGACGGAATGCCCATCGAGACCCAGTCGCCCTCGGCGGTGCCCAGCGCCCACGTGCGCATGTGGTCGATCGCGGCCGAGGCGGCCGAGGCGGCGGACGAGGCGCCGCGCGCCTTGATGATCGCCGCGCCGCGCTGCTGCACGGTCGGGATGAAGTCGCTCTCGTACCAGGCCTGGTCGACCAGCGACATCGCCGGCTTGCCGTTGACCGTGGCGTGATGGATATCCGGATACTGGGTGGAGCTGTGGTTGCCCCAGATCGTCATCTTCTTGATGTCGGTGGTGTGCGTGCCGGTCTTCCCGGCCAGCTGGCTCAGGGCGCGGTTGTGGTCCAGGCGCACCATCGCGGTGAAGCATTTCGGATCCAGGTCCGGCGCGTTCTGCTGGGCGATCAGCGAATTGGTGTTGGCCGGGTTGCCGACCACCAGCACCTTCACGTCGCGCCTGGCATGCGCGTTCAGCGCCTTGCCCTGCGGGCCGAAGATCGCGCCGTTCGCTTCCAGCAGATCCTTGCGCTCCATGCCCGGGCCGCGCGGACGCGCGCCGACCAGCAG
>JAGWNA010000111.1 GCA_028871555.1 Lysobacteraceae bacterium | reverse complement strand
CGCGATCACCGTGCTCACCGAGCGCGAGCTGTACGGCGAGCGCGTGCGCAGCGAACGCGACCGCAGGCGCCGCCGCGGTACCGCACGCGATCCGGAAAGCATCGTCCGCGACCTCACCGAGCTCACCATCGGTGCGCCGATCGTGCATGTCGATCACGGCGTGGGCCGCTACCAGGGCCTGGTCTCGATGGATGTCGGCGGCATGGATGGCGAGTTCCTCACCATCGAGTACGCCAAGGGCGACAAGCTGTACGTGCCGGTGGCGCAACTCGGCCTGGTCAGCCGCTACTCGGGCACCGCGCCGGAGCTGGCGCCGCTGCATTCGCTGGGCGGCGACGCCTGGGAGCGCGCGCGCCGCAAGGCGGCCGAGAAAGTGCGCGACGTGGCGGCGGAGTTGCTGGCGATCTACGCCCAGCGGCAGGCGCGCGGCGGCGAAGCGATGGCCGTGGACCGCCAACTGGTGGAGGAGTTCGGCTCAAGCTTCCCGTTCGAGGAAACCCCCGACCAGGCCAGCGCGATCGAGGCGGTGCTGGGCGATCTGGCCGCCGCACGCGCGATGGACCGGGTGATCTGCGGCGACGTCGGCTTCGGCAAGACCGAGGTCGCGCTGCGTGCCGCGTTCGCCGCCGCCACGGCCGGCCGGCAGGTGGCCGTGCTGGTGCCGACCACGCTGCTGGCGCAGCAGCACTACCGCAACTTCGCCGACCGCTTCGCCGACTGGCCGGTGCGGGTGGACGTGCTGTCGCGCTTCAAATCCACCAGGGAGGTCAAGGACGCGCTGCAGCGCCTGGCGGACGGCCAGATCGACGTGATCGTCGGCACCCACAAGCTGCTGATGCCCGACGTGAAGTTCAAGAACCTCGGCCTGGTGATCGTCGACGAGGAACAGCGCTTCGGCGTGCGCCAGAAGGAGCAGCTGAAAAAACTGCGCGCCGAAGTCGACCTGCTCACCATGACCGCCACGCCGATCCCGCGCACGCTGAACATGGCGATGTCCGGCCTGCGCGACCTGTCGCTGATCGCCACGCCGCCGGCGCATCGCACCGCCGTGCGCACCTTCATTTCCGCATGGGATCCGGCCACCATCCGCGAGGCGCTGCTGCGCGAGCTGTCGCGCGGCGGCCAGGTGTACTTCCTGCACAACGAGGTCGAGAGCATCGAGCGCAGCGTGCGCGAGATCGAGACGCTGGTGCCCGAGGCGCGCATCCGCATCGCCCACGGCCAGATGCCCGAGCGCGAACTGGAACAGGTGATGGCGGATTTCCACCGCCAGCGCTTCAACGTGCTGGTGTGCACCACCATCATCGAAACCGGCATCGACATCCCCACCGCCAACACCATCATCATCGACCGCGCCGACCGCTTCGGCCTGGCCCAGCTGCACCAGCTGCGCGGCCGCGTGGGCCGCTCGCACCACCGCGCCTATGCGTATCTCGTGGTGCCCGACCGCAAGGCGATCAGCGCCGACGCGCAGAAGCGGCTGGAAGCGCTGGCATCGCTGGAAGAACTCGGCGCCGGCTTCACCCTGGCCACCCACGACCTGGAGATCCGCGGCGCCGGCGAGCTGCTGGGCGACGAGCAGTCCGGCCAGATCCAGGAGATCGGCTTCGGCCTGTACACCGAACTGCTCGACCGTGCCGTGCGCGCGCTGAAATCCGGCAAGGTCCCGGATTTCGACCTCAGCAGCGAGCACGAGACCGAGGTCGAGCTGCACCTGCCCGCACTGATCCCCGACGACTACCTGCCCGACGTGCACGCGCGCCTGACCCTGTACAAGCGCATCGCCAGCGCGCGCAGCGAGGACGATCTGCGCGACCTGCAGGTGGAAATGATCGACCGCTTCGGCCTGCTGCCGGACAGCACGAAACAGTTGTTCGCCGTCGCCAGCCTCAAGCTGATGGCCACCCCGCTGGGCATCCGCAAGCTCGACTTCGGCGCCGGCGGCGGGCGCATCACCTTCCGCGAGCAACCCGAGGTCGATCCGCTGGCGATCATCAGGCTGATCCAGAGCCTACCGCGCGTCTACAAGCTGGACGGCCAGGACAAGCTGAAGATCACCCTCGACCTGCCCGGCGCCGCCGAACGCCTCCGCAGCGCGCAGGAAGTGCTGATCCTGCTGGGCGCGCGCCGCCCCGGCTGACGCTCTGCCCCCTCTCCCCGCCTGTCTCCTGGTCGCATCTTTATGCCATCGAATTCCGCAAGAGAGCGTGTCATCCGCCACCGACTCCAGAGAGGATGGCTCAAACGGCCATGGCTCAGAAGCAGACCGTTTTTTCCCGTCATCCCAGCGAACCGCTTTTTGCCCGCCATCCCAGCGAAACCGCTTTTTGCTCGTCATCCCAGCGAAACCGCTTTTTGCCCGCCATCCCAGCGAAACCGCTTTTTGCTCGTCATCCCAGCGAAACCGCTTTTTGCCCGCCATCCCAGCGAAACCGCTTTTTGCCCGCCATCCCAGCGAAACCGCTTTTTGCCCGCCATCCCAGCGAAACCGCTTTTTGCCCGCCATCCCAGCGAAACCGCTTTTTGCTCGTCATCCCAGCGAAAGCTGGGATCCAGTGTCTTTAGCTCGCGCGCGCCCTGTATCAGGCGTCTTCGAGCGAAGAGCGAGTCGCTGGATCCCAGCTTTCGCTGGGATGACGAGCCAGCTTGACCAGCTTCGCTGTTGAGAAGCGCCTCGCTGGGATGACGAGCCAGCTTGACCAGCTTCGCTGTCGAGAGGCGCCTCGCTGGGATGACGAGCGCAAGCGCGGGAATGTCGCGACGATACAGATGTGACCAAGAGACAGTTCCTCCCGCCGGGAGAGGGCCGTGATGAGGGGCCGCGCGCCCGCAACACCCCCACCGCTCCCCGCCTCACCGATCCAGCGGACTCAGCACACCGCGGCCGCCGCGATTGAGCACATGGGTATAGATCTGGGTGGTGGCGACGTCCTTGTGGCCGAGCAATTCCTGGATCGTGCGGATGTCCTGCCCGGCCTCCAGCAAGTGCGTGGCAAACGAGTGACGCAGCGTGTGGCAGGTGGCGGGCTTGACGATGCGGGCACGCTGGCGCGCCGATTTGATCGCGCGCTGCAACGACGATTCGTCCACATGATGGCGACGCTCCGACCCATCGCGCGGATCGGTGCTGCGGGTGGACGCCGGAAACACGTACTGCCAGCCCCATTCACGGGAGGCGCCCGGATACTTGCGCGCCAGCGCATCCGGCAGCCACACGCAGCCAAAACCCGCAGCCAGATCGCGCTGATGGATGCGTGAAGCCTCGGCCATCTGCGCATGCAGCGGTTCGCACAGCACTCGCGGCAACATGGTGCGACGATCCTTCGCGCCCTTGCCCTGGCGTATGGCGATCTCGCCACGTTCAAAGTCCACATCCTTGACCCGCAGCCGCACGCACTCCATCAGTCGCATGCCGGTGCCGTACAACAGGCTTCCCATCAGCCAATGCGTGCCCGTCAGCTCGCCCAGCAGGGCGGTCACTTCCGCCTTGCTCAGCACAACCGGCAAGCGCTGCGGCCTCTTCGCTCGTTCGATGCCGTCCAGCCAGGGCAACTCCACCCCCAACACTTGCCGGTAAAGAAACAACAAAGCCGACAAAGCCTGGTTCTGGGTGGACGCAGCCACTTGCCCCCGCACTGCCAATGAAGTCAGGAAGCGCTCGATCTCCGACGCGCCCATATCAGCCGGGTGGCGCTTGCCGTTGCTCAGAATGAACCGGCGAACCCAGCCCACATAGGCCTCCTCGCTGCGCTTGGCCATACCAAGCCGGCGCATGCGCTCGCGCACCTGATCCAGCAACTTCGGCGATCGCCCACCCCTGCCGCTTGCCTCGTGCCCTGCTCCGTGAAACGATGACACCGTGACCTCCACCCCAATTCCCGACATGGCGAGATTAGGCTGCAGGACTCGGCTGCACCAAGGAGATCATGTCGTTGATTTTTGTAGGCCAAGGGCTCGACAAGGACATCGGACACACACGGGATAAGCCGCAGGTTTACACTGCGCTTTGAAACCGACTTTGAGTTAGACCTCAGCAGCAGGCACCTCTCCGTTCCGGTACTGTTGGCATCGCAGAATGGACCTAAGGATTCGGCCACAACGATCGTGTTTCCTACCTAAATGGGGTGAAGCTTGAAAAGCGAAGTAGCTGTCGGAGTTGACCGCAAAATCCCTCTCGTGGTGCTCGCGTTCCTTTCAGGCACCCTTTCCCTTCTGCTTTTGCTTGCAAGCCTTCAGCCTCCACCAGTCACGCCGGCACAACAGCTCTTGTTTGCCGCGAGCCACCAAGGCGCTTACGGTTTATTCGCCAGCCTTGTTCTAGCTTGGTCAGCGTTCTCTATTCCCTTGGTGGTCACTGTTGCAACGCTACTCCGAGCCAAGAGCGGCACGCTGGCGTTAGCTGCCCAGCTTTTGGTTGCTATCGGCGTGCTTCTGCTCAGCTTTGGGATCTTCATGCACATTGGCGCCCTGCTTTCCATTGTGGCGGCGGGAGCACCACCTCACGCCGAGGACGCCACCTACCAAGCGGCCATCTGGTCGAGCCTCAGCTTCTACCTCACGGACCCAGGACTCATGGCATGGGGGCTTGGTCAATTTCTGTTCGGGTGGCTCGCCTGGCGTAGTGGAGTTCTATCCAACTGGGTCGCTGTAGTGGGCATGGTCGGCGGCGTGGCAGGTTTGCTCACACTTGCCGTCTACCAAACGGGCGCACTCGCTCTCCTGCAAATAGCCTGCTTTGCCGTCTGGGGCTTTGCCACCGGCTTTTCGCTGCTGCGTGGTCAAGCGGTATTGGCGCACGGCGACGTAGAGGTCTAACTACTCGTTCAAGGCGGACGGCTTCGCCGCCGCTTAACTCAAGCGTTGGGCGTCATCAGGGAGCCTCGCATGAAGCAACAGTTTCTCGGTGATTCATACGACGCAGTTAAACGTCTCTGGCAAGAAGCGTTCGCGGAATGGGCGCCGCTATTGGCGGAACCACGCTACGTCCCGAACGACATTCGAAGCGACTTCACTACCGTCACACGCATCCCAATACTCGATAGCCATCGACCACCCGTCTACTCCATTTTCAACGATCCCGACACTGGAATACGTTTCCCCGATAGACAGAACCAAAAGGAAGGTACGACGCACATCAACCTTGCCACGATCGCAAAACAACTCACCGAAACCGCAGTTCGGTGCGTCGTGACCTTCGATCAAAGTCACCATCGCGAGCTTGGGTTTAGTCCCGCGGATCAACGTAACGCCAAAGCAAGCTGGTTACGCGCTCAGGGGCTCCACGCTTTCTACTATGTATCACACGCCCCGTTTCTATTCGCATTCTCGGACGGCGGTCACATGGAAACGGCACGAAATCGTTTGCTTGCGCTTGGTATTCCAGCAGCTCGCATTGAGGTGTCGAAATGACGCCCAACCCTGCGGTCAACCGGACCTGCGCGAAAAGCCGCGCAGGCCGGTTACCTTGAACGTTAGATGGCTCAGTCATGGATGCTGTTAGCTCACTCACCAAATACATTCTTGCCTTGGAGCAATCTGCTTCGGCAACAACACGAGCCGAGGATCGTTCCGGTTACGCGGCGCTCATGGCGGACGCAGCACCACTTCTCGCAGCCGCACTGGAGGCTGGTGGCCAGGCCGACATATCTATGCGCATTTCTCAGCACGAAAAGCTCTGGGGCAATTTGTGGCTGCAAGATCCGGTCTTTCATAGCGCATCGGATGCTTGGCAAGCAGCAAAGTTGGCGTGCGCGCGTGTCGCCATCTAACATCTCCGTAGGAGACTTCCCCGTCAACCCGTGCGCATGAAGCTTTTGCCCTGGGCTTTCGGGCTGCTGCCGGTGATGGGGTTTCGGATGAGACGTGAAACGTGCGGCGGTCAGTGCATGACGGCGGACAACGTGTGTCAGACGGCATTTCCGTAGACGGTCTTGTTGCACCGGCGGGACTGGTGCGGACCAGGGTATAAACCGCGCCCGGAGA
>JAGWNA010000035.1 GCA_028871555.1 Lysobacteraceae bacterium | reverse complement strand
GCCGCCAAGGCCACCTTCGCCGACCCGAACACCGCGCAGATCATCCTGACCCCGGTGACCGCCACGGTGCTGCAGTCGTCCGACGCACTGGCCTACTCGGTGGCCCCGAGCAGCACCCTGCTGAAGAAGATCGACGTGGGCTCGAACGTGATCGCCAGCAAGACCGGCTTCTCGCCGGACGGCTCGCTGAACAACGTGGCTGACGATTACTACTTCGAGGCCGGCACCCCGACCGTCGGCGTGAAGGCCGGCGTGCTTGACGCCACCGGTGCCGCGTTCGCCTGGGCCGCTGGCGATACGCTGGACCTGACCGTGACCGGTACCTTCACCGCCTTCACCCAGGCCGGCGCCTCGGTCAACCTGGTCACTGCGGGCACCTGCGCCGCGCCGACCACGTCGATCGTCGGCACCGTCACTGCCAGCCAGGTCACCTTCACCGGCGTGGCGTACAGCTCGCTGAATCTCGGCACCGGCATCCTGTGCTTCACCGTGCCGGCTGCCAATGCCCAGGTGATCGACGCCACCACCGTCTCCACCACGGCTGTCGAGACCCGCCTCGCCACCGGCAAGACCAATACCGGTTCGGCCGATGCGCTGCCGCTGAAGTACAACGGCCCGGTCGACGTGGTGTACACCTTCAACCCGGCGGGCAACACCACCCAGCAGAGCTTCCTGCGCATCAGCAACACCGGCGGCACCGGCGGCCTGGTGACCATCACCGGCAAGGACGACACGGGTGCGGCTGCCGCGGGCACCGTCAGCTTCACGCTGGCCCCGGGCAAGTCGGTCCAGCTGACCTCGGACGACCTGCAGAACGGCAATGCCGCCAAGGGCCTGACCGGCGCGCTGGGTGCGGGCACCGGCAAGTGGATCCTGACCGTGACCGGCCAGATCAGTGCCATGGAAGTGACCAACCTCAACCGCAACAACACCTCCGGCACCGTGAGCAACTTCGGTACCCCGGTGGATGGCGCGCACTGAGTAACCAGCGCTACCTGAGTTTCTTCAGGTACTCGACGGGCGGCTTCGGCCGCCCGTTTTTTATTGTGCGCCCGGCAGGGTGCACCTGGCGGGCGTGGTGAAAAGGCATCGGCGCTGAAAGCCCCTGCCGCAGCGGCGGGATCGCCTGCAGGAGCGATTTCAGTCGCGATGTTTTTTGGGTATCCACAAACCAGCAGTGGAAACCGGGGCGGAGTCTCATCCCGCCACTCCAGACACGGGTTGATCCGGCTCGAATCGGAGCGGTGGCTGTCGTGCCCTGTATCGCTGCACGCTGCAATCCAGCCTTTGCCGGCGCGGGCGCCGAGCCGGTCGACGATCAGGATTACCATTGAACGAGGTCGCTGCCGAACGAGGTCGCTGCCATGATGAAGAATCCTCCGCATCCCGGCACGCTGCTGCGCGAAGATGTACTGGTGCCGCTCGGCATCGAAGTCACTGACGCCGCGCGGCGGCTCGGCCTGTCGCGCACGACGCTGTCGCGGGTCATCAACGGCCGGGCCGGGATCAGCACGGACCTCGCCCTGCGGTTGGAGGGGGCGGGCGTCAGCACGGCCCGGTTCTGGATGACGCTGCAGGCCAATGACGAGTTGGCGCAGGCCGCGCATCGGCAGCGGCCGAAGGTGCGGCGCCTGCAGGACGCTGCGTGATGCTTCGCGTGCTTCCCGCACGGCGCGTGGACGCCAGGGCGGGATGACGTCCGATTATCAGGCTTCGGTCTGACCGGCGAGTCCACACTGGATGGCGGATACCAAAAATCGGGTATCCGCCATCCAGTGTGGAAATCGGCCCGATGCTGAAACTCCGTCGAGCTCGCCGGCTTCCGGCTTTCGGACCAGGTCGGCTATCGGCCGGCCGCAAACCCGGCAATTGGCCGGGTCAGCAATAGGCAATTGGACGCTATTCAAATAGACAAATGGACGGTACACTGGTCGTATCATGGACGCCGATCCCCGCCCCTTCGATCGTCCGCTGCTTGGCGCCGTGCGCACGGCGCTGGCCGACACGCCGGTCGTTTGCCTGCTCGGCCCGCGCCAAGTCGGCAAGACCACGCTGGCGCGGCAATTCGAGTCAGCCTACGGCTACATCAGTCTGGACGACTCCGCCACGCTGACCTTTGCCGAAAGCGACCCCTCCGGTTTCGTTGCGGCGCTGCCCGACCCAGTCATCCTGGACGAAGTGCAGCGTGCCCCCGAATTGCTGTGCGCCATCAAGCTGGCCGTCGATCGCGATCGCCGCCCCGGCCGCTACCTGCTCACCGGTTCGGCCAACCTGCTGCTGTTGCCACGGCTGGGCGACTCGCTGGCCGGGCGCATGGAAGTGGTGGATCTGCAGCCGCTGACGGCGGCCGAGCAGGCACGCCAGCCGGGCGCATTCCTCAGCCAGTTGCTTGAAGGCCGGCTCAAGCCCGCGCTGGTACCCGCCGGTGATGTCGCGTTGCCGGCGCTGGCGCAACACGTGATGGCCGGTGGCTACCCCGAGGCGGTGCAGCGTCCACCGCTGCGTGCACGCGCCTGGCACCGGCACTACCTGCGCACGCTGATCGAGCACGACGTGCAGGACATCGCCCGTGTGCGCGACACGCGTGAGGTCGCCCGCCTGCTGGAGCTGCTGGCCCTGCGCACCGCGCAATTGCTCAACGTGTCCAGCCTCGCCAACGAGCTGGATCTGCGCCGGGAAACCGTCGAGAACTATCTCGCCATCTGCGAGCGCCTGTTTCTGGTGCGGCGCCTGCAGCCCTGGCATCGCAACCACGCCAAACGCCTGATCAAGACCTCCAAGGTGCATTTGCTGGACAGCGGTCTGTGCGCCACGCTGGCCGGCCTGACGGTCGACGACGCCATCACCCGACGCGACCGCTTCGGCCACCTGCTGGAATCCTTCGTGGTGCAGCAGCTGATCGCGCAGGCCGGCTGGACGGCACCGGAACTCCGGTTCTGGCATTACCGCGACAAGGATCAAGTGGAAGTGGATCTGGTCATTACGCGTGGCCGCGAAGTGTGGGGCGTGGAAGTGAAGGCCAGCGCCACCGTCACGCCCACCGATGGCGCGGGTCTGCGCCGACTGGCCGACCAGTGCGGCAAGGATTTCCGAGGTGGCGTGGTGCTGCACGCCGGCCCCAACACCCTCAAGCTCGATATCGACCACTGTCTGGCCGTGCCGCTGGCTCGGTTATGGGACATGTAGCAGGAACGCATGCGCAGCGGCTCGGCCTGCCGCGCACGACGCTGTCGCGGGTCATCAACGGCCGGGCCGGGATCAGCCCGGACCTCGCCCTGCGCCTGGAGGTGGCGGGCGTCGGCACGGCCCGGTTCTGGATGACGCTGCAGGCCAATGACCAGTTGGCCCAGGCCGCGCATCGGCAGCGGCCGAAGGTGCGGCGCCTGCAGGACGCTGCGTGATACTTCGCGTGCTTCCCGCACGGCGCGTGGGCGCCAGGGCGGGATGACGTCCGATCATCCGGCCCTGGCCTGGCCGGCGAATCCAGTGTGGAGTTCGGTCAGCAGGACTCCGTTGCGTTGATTCGGGTGTGTACGGTAATATTCCGTACAAAGGAGTACAGCATGACTGCCATCGCCCGTCTCGATCTTCGCATGAACCCGACCGACAAAGCCCGTATCAGTCGGGCCGCCGACTTGCGCGGCGTGCCGCTGTCTGCCTTTGTGCGCGACGCGGTACTGCGCGAGGCAGAGCACGTCATGGCCGCCGAGCTGACCGTCACCCTGTCGGCTGAGGAATCACGCCGATTCCTCAAGGCACTTGATACCCCGTTCAAGCCGAACGCCAAACTCAAGAAGGCACAGATTGCCGCGGCCACGCTGATTCGCTGAGGTGGCATTGCACTTCGATCTGCTGGATCCCCGCCTGCACGACAGAGACGGCTTTTTCTGCGGCGAACCGACCCTGGATGCCTATCTGCGCAAGCAAGCCGGCCAGCACCAGCGCGATGGTATCGCCACGACTCATGTCCTGGTCGACGACATCGATGTCGCACGGATACTTGGCTACTGCAGCCTCGCTGCCGCCCAGATGAATCTGCAAGATCTGCGGCCTGCCGATCGCAAGCGACTACCCGGCTACCCGGTGCCTGCCGTGCGCATCGGTCGGTTGGCTGTCGCGAGTGGAGAGCAGGGCAACGGGTACGGCAGCCTGCTGCTGGGTCATGCGGTGAATTGCAGCGTCCGTCTTCGGGGTCAGCTAGGCGTGCGCGTGCTGCTGGCGGACGCGCTCAATGACCGGGCCGCTGCGTTCTATCGCGACCATGGCTTCCATGCCACGACGACCGAGCGTACTCGCACACTGTATCTACCCCTCGGCAAAGGGTGACCCGATGCGCGGCAAGTCCCGCCGTTCAGGCTGGAGCGGGGCGAACAGCGCAGAGGCGCGCTCCGATTGTCTATACTGCACCGCCGTGCCGACGAGCCTTGCGCCGATCCGGTTCGCCCGCGCCCGCGGCGGCGCCCGACCTGCGAAAGCCCGATGACTTCGATCGCCCCACCCCCACCCGAGCTGGCGCTGCGCATCCACGGCGTATCCAAGGTCTGCCGCCTGTGCAGCACGCCGGTTGCGCGGCTGTGGGTGGTGTCGCGGCTGCAGCGCCTGCACGGTCTGTTGCATCGGCCGCTGCCGCGATTGGCGCAGCGTCTGCAGGCGGTGGTCGAGGCGCATCTGCATGGCAAACCGGATCATCGTATTGTGGCCCTGGTGCCGTTGCACTACCCTCAAACCGGATTCCATGGTGGGAAGTGCCGGTGAAGCCCTCTGCTGCCCTTCAAGCGCATCGCGCCGCGATCCGTGGCGTCGTGGAGGCGCATCGCGCCCACAATGCGCGCGTGTTCGGCTCCGTGCTGCGCGGTTCCGATACCGAGGGCAGCGACCTGGATCTGCTCATCGACCCGACGCCGGAAACGACACTCTTCGACATCGGCGCGATCCGCCACGAGCTGGGCAAGTTGCTGGGTGTGCCCGTGGATGTGCTGACACCCAATGCGTTACCGGACAAGTTCCGGGCCGCGGTGCTTGCCGAAGCCCGACCCGTATGAGTCGCGACCGGCAGCGCCTCGCCGACTATCTGGCGCACATCCTCGAAGCGATCGAACGCATCGAGTGCTACACGGAAGACATGCACGAATTGGCCTTCTCGCAGAGTCCATTGGTGCAGGACGCGGTGATCCGCAACCTGGAGATCATTGGCGAGGCCAGCCATAACATCGAGACCCATTGCCCCGAGTTTGCGGGGGCTCATCCGGAGCTGCCCCTGGCGTTTGCTTACCAGATGCGCAATGCGGTGGCGCATGGTTATTTCAGGGTGGACCTCGATATCGTCTGGAAAACGATCCATGGCGATCTTCCGGTGTTGTATGCGTTGGTACGGGAAGTCGTTCAAGGCCTCCCGACGGGAAGCGGTTCGTTGTCGTAACCCGCCACTGCGCACGGCGCGGCGCGCGGCCCGGTTGTTATACTGCACGGCCGCACCGCACCGATCCGTGCGCCCGCGCCCGCGGCGGCGCCCGACCTGCGAAAGCCCGATGACTTCGATCGCTCCACCCCCACCCGAGCTGGCGCTGCGCGTCCACGGCGTATCCAAGGTCTACCGCCTGTGGAGCACGCCGGCCGCGCGGCTGTGGGTGCCGCTGCTGCAGCGCCTGCACGGCCTGCTGCACCGGCCGCTGCCGCGCCTGGCGCATCGCCTGCAGGCGGTGGTCGACGCGCACCTGCATTACCACCATGCGCTGCACGGCGTGGATTTCAGCCTGCATCGCGGCGACGCGCTGGGCATCATCGGCCTCAACGGCAGCGGCAAGAGCACCCTGCTGCAGATCATCGCCGGCGTGCTGCAGCCGAGCACCGGCACGGTGTCCGTGCACGGGCGCATCGCCGCGCTGCTGGAGCTGGGCTCGGGCTTCAACATGGAGATGACCGGGCGCGAGAACGTGATGATCAATGCGGCGGTGCTGGGCATGACGCGCGGCGAGATCGCCGCGCGCATGGACGACATCGTCGCGTTCGCCGACATCGGCGAGTACGTCGACCAGCCGGTGAAAACCTACAGCTCCGGCATGCTGATGCGGCTGGCGTTTGCGGTGCAGGTGCATGTGGACCCGGAGATCCTGATCGTCGACGAGGCGCTGTCGGTGGGCGACGCGCGCTTCCAGGCCAAGGCGATGACGCGCATCGACGAGATCCTGCAGCGCGGCACCACGCTGCTGTTCGTCGGCCACGACCTGAACGCGGTCAAGTCGTTCTGCCGCCGTGCGATGCTGCTGGAGAAGGGCCGCGTGGTGCTGGAGGCGACGCCGGAGGAAGTCATCACCGAGTACCTCTACCACATCCATGCCGATGCCCTGCGCCAGCGCCAGCGCGATACCGTGGCGACCGCGCGACGCCTGGCGCATGGTTTCGGCGATGGCGAAAGCGGCGTCGAGCACGCCCTGATCAACGAGATGGACCAGCACGTGTCGGTGCGCTACGGCCAGCGCGTGCAGCTTGCGCTGACGGTGCGCGTGGCCGCGGGCGTGGCGGCGCCGCAGCTGATCCTGGACGTGATGGACGGCAAGGGCCTGCAGATCACCGGCCGCCGCATCGACCTGCCGCCGGCCGACGCGCAGGGCCGCGTGCGCCTGTCGGTGGGTTTCGAGGCGACCCTGCAGAAGGGCGTGTACCGCTTTCGCATGCGCCTGGTGGATGCGCCGACGCTGGAGCAGAGCGTCATGCTGTCGCGGCAGGAGGATTGGCTTTCGTTCGACATCGTGGACGACAGCCGGGCCCGCTTCACCGGCCTGTTTCCGCTGCCGATGACGATCGAGACGGGCTGAATGGAGCCGCGCTGCCTGCTGGTCCGGCGCGATTACCGCGGCTATACCGGTGGCCACGGCAAGTTTCGCGATTACCTGGCGCATGCCGATGCGCATGCCCTCTGGACGGCGCGGCTGTATCTGACGGCGGACTCGCTGTGCGACGCGGGCAACCCGTTCCTGGACGTGCCCGGCCTGGTCCGGCGGTGGGAGCCGGAGCGGGCCGACGCGCTGCTGCTGGGCGGCATGGACTGGGCCGCGCTGCCGGCGGGCGTCGAGGCGCGCGTGCCGGCGATCAACCTGGTGCAGGGTGCGCGTCATGCCGATGCCGGCTCGCCGCTGCGCGCGTTCCTGCGCCGGCGCGCGGTGCGCGTGTGCGTGAGCACGGCGGTGGCCGCGGCGATCGAAGCCACCGGCGAGGTGAACGGACCGGTGCGGGTGATTCCGGCGGCGGTGGATACGCGGATGCTGGCCGCGCTGGGCCGGTCGGCGCCGCGCACGGATGTTTTCATCGATGCCGTCAAGCAGCCGCAGCTGGGCGCCGCGGTGGCTGCGGCGCTGCGCGAGGCGGGCCTGCAGCCGCACCTGCACGGCCGGCGTGCGCCGCGCGCGGACTACCTCGCGGCGATGGCGGCGGCGACCGTGGTGGTGACCCTGCCCGATCCGGCCGAGGGTTTCTACCTGCCCGGGCTGGAGGCGCTGGCGATCGGCCGGGCGCTGGTGCAGTACGACTGCGGCGGCAGTCGCGATTACCTGCACGATGGCGCCAATGCACTGGTGCCGCCGCCGCAGCCGCCGGCGATCGCGCGCGCCGCGCTGCAGCTGCATGCCGACGCCGTGTTGCGCGGGCGCCTGCAGGCGGCGGGGCAGGCGACCGCGCAGCGCTTCGACCTGGCCGCCGAGCGCGCCGGCGTGCATGCGCTGCTGGACGAACTGGACGAGCTATGGCGCCGATGAATCCCGCGGACATCGTGCTGACCGGCATCCCGCGCGGCGGCACCACCCTGGCCTGCCGCCTGCTCGGCGCGGCGGCCGACACGCTGGCCTTGTTCGAGCCGATGCCGGTGGCCGCCCTGCCGACCGATCCGGCGGCGGCCGCCGCCGCGGTGGCGCGCTATTTCGGCGCGGTGCGCGAGCGCGCGCTGCGCGAGGGGCGGGTACCCAGCAAGCACCGTGCCGGACGCGTGCCGGACAACCCGTACGGCGAGCGCGCGGACGATCGGCAGCCGCGGCCCTGGCTGGTGGAGGAGGGCGATATCGCGGTGGACAAGCCGCTGTCGGCGGCGTTCCGGCTGGTGATCAAGCACAACGCCGCGTTCACCGCGTTGCTGCCGCAGCTGGGCGAACGTTTTTCGCCGGTCGGTATCGTGCGCAATCCGCTGGCGGTGCTGGCGTCCTGGCATTCGGTGGATCTGCCGGTGTCGCACGGACGCCTGCCTGCCGGCGAGCGGCTGGATCGGCAACTGGCGCAGGCGCTGGCGGCGCAGCCGGACGTGCTGCGGCGGCAGATCCTGATCCTGGACTGGTTTTTCGCGCGGCTGCAGCGCTGGGTGCCGCCGTCGCGCCTGCTGCGCTACGAGGACGTGGTGGCCAGCGGCGGCGCGTGCCTGCTGCGCGCGGTCGGCGCTCCCGCACCGGAAGGCGCCGCGGTTATCCTGCACAACCGCAATGCGAGTGCGCAATACGATGCCGCCGGCATCCGCGTGCTGGCCCAGGCATTGCACCAGTATGCGGGCGCCAGCCTGCAACTGTATGCCGCGGCGGATATCGACGCGCTGGCAACCGGCCTGATCGAAGCGGCTGGCCACGGTCATGACTGAGCCGGCGACGCCACGCGTGCGGTTTTTGATCGGCGGCGTGCAGAAGGGCGGCACCACCGCGATGGCGCATTGCCTTGCGCAGCATCCCCGCGTGCTGCTGCCCGTGCGCAAGGAAGCGCACGTGTTCGACGCGCCGGATTTCGACGAGGGCTGGACCGGCGCCGAGATCGACCGGCGCTATGCGGCGCATTTCGACGCCACCGGCGACGGCCGCCTGACTGGCGACGCCACGCCGATCTACTGCCTGCACGAACGCTTCGTGCAGCGCATCGCCCGCTACAACCCGCAGATGCGCTGGCTGCTGCTGCTGCGCGATCCGGTCGAACGGGCGATCTCGCAGTACCACATGGAACGCGCGCGCGGCGACGAGCGCTGGCCGCTGCTGCCGGCGCTGCTGCTGGAGCGCTGGCGCCTGCGCGGCCATCGCGACGATTTCTCGGCAGGCTCGCCGCTGCGCCACCACGCCTACCGGCTGCGCGGCGACTACGCCCGCCAGCTCGATGCGCTGTACCGCCACTTTCCGCGCGGGCAGGTGCTGGTGCTGCGCAGCGACGCGTTCCGGCAGCAGCCGCACGCGGTGATGACACGCGTCTACGCGCATCTGGAGCTGGCCGGGCCGGTGCGGCTGCCGGAGCGTACCGAGATGTTCGAGGGCGACTACACGCCGCCGTCGCGCGGCAGCCCGGTCATGGCCGTGGCCCGCTGGCTGCTGCGCGGCGAACGGCGGCGCCTGCGGCGCGGGCATGGCATCGCGTTCGAGTGAGCGGCCGTACGCGATGCAGGTGCGCCGTCGCGCGCGAGGCGAACCGGGCCGGCGCCGCCGTGCCGCAATGGCCATCCGCGCGATGTCGAGACGGGCATCAGCCAGACGGACGTTGTGGCGGTCTTTCCGAATCAAAACCGCACGATCACCCAGAGCGAGATCTCATGACAACGGCATTCGAGTCGATAAGGCAATGGTTCGGGCAGGACGTGAGGTCCGTCATCCCATTGCAAGACGTGTTGGGGCGTTATCATGTGAAGCATTTTTCAGCGCCGAAAGTTCAAGCCGCGTCGATGGGAATGCTTGGTGGTAATGGCGGCGGATAGTGGCATTTGCCTTCAAGCGTCGTGTGTTAAACTGCATCTGCAGGTGAAAAATTCGCGGGACAGGCCATGTCGCCAAGTGGCATAAATGATCGTTGATGGACCATCGCAAATTCAGATGAATATCAAAAAAAGAAATTTCATCAGGTACTCGATCCCGTTTTCGGTGGTCGCATTTTTCGTGTGGCTGCATCAAATATATGTGACGCGCGTCCATCCTGATGCGGTATTTATGGATTCGCTCAGACTCGTATATCAGTTGGAGCAATGGCGTCATGGACAGTTGTCCTTCTTGAAGTTGTGGGGGCTGGGTGCCGAGCATCAAGGATTTATAAACCAATTCATGATGTTACTCAACATCAAATACTTCTCGTATGACGTTTTGCTGGCAAACAGATTGACGGGCATTGTTGTAGCGCTGATAGCCATAATTATTCTTCTCAACCTGAATTCCAGAATACGCAAATATGATAAGGATTTTCCAGCCACACTGCTGGCGGTACGTACTGGCGTTTCGGCGCTGATCGTGTTGATTTGCTTCAGCTGGGCCAATTTTGAGTTATTTACTCTTGATCTTGGCTTGTCGCTATGGATTAAAAATCTGTCATTCGTGGCATATTTTTCCGTACATGCGTATTATTTGACGATGCCGACCAAAGCGGGGCGTGCCTGGATCGTTGGTCTGGGGCTTGCGCTGGTTGGACCAGTGATCGTACTCATGCTCGGAATGGGCTGGTCGTATTCTTTTGTCGCTGCTGTGCTCGTAGTCGGCTTAATTGCGGCGGTCGACCCCGTAAAAAATCATGATGTGCGTACTCCTCTCCTGAAGTCTGTGCCAACAATTGCATTGTTGCTGGCCCAGATGGTGTATCTGATGGCGAGCGTTGGCACGGGAGGCGCAACGGCGGCGCACCAAAAATTTTCGACATTGCCGCATGTCCCTGGACTATTGCTTTATGCGTTAGGCTCGGGCCTGATTGGCGTAGAGACAATAGGCAGGTACCCGGCCCTGCTTCACGCGCTGCCCTATGTAAGTGGTGGGGCTCTTGCAGCGGCAGCTGTGTTGCTGTTTGTGCGCATCAGGCATGAGCTGTACTCCGGATCACTGCTGCCGATCTATTTGCTTGCATATGGATTTTTTACTGCATTGTCTGTCAGCGTAGCAAGAGGAGGCGGAGGGGCCGCGGAGGTCATGGCGTCGCGTTACTACATGGACATAATGTTTTTTTATGTCGGATTGGTGTGGTTGTGGTACGACAGCCTGGAACGATCGCCGACAGGCCAGCCGCATGTCTCCATGGCGCTTTTTTTTGCGCTGTGCATGGTCGTTATTGTAGGACAGGGCCTTACGTACAGAAGAGAATGGTTGGCTGCGCCTTACCGAGCCTCGGCATTCAAATCAATGAATCAGGCTTTGCTGCAAGGGGTGCCGAATCAACAGGCAGCCAGTTTGTTGCAGTCGCCACTTGAAAACGCGCGCAAGGGAGATGGCATGCTTCTGGAGCATCATCTTGCTTTATATTCAAATCATCCTGTAGACGAATGTGAATTGGCAGACGTCCATTATTTAGGTGGCTGGTACGCACGAGAGTCGCAGGGCGTCTGGATGGGGCGAAGAGCGGTGATGCAGATTCCCGCATGCCGGTGCGATTTCGTGGCTACTGTCTATTTGCCTCCGGGCTTTTCCGAGAGAACCCTCGAAATTTCCGGTACCGAGTTCATTAAGAGTATCAATTTATTGCCTGGAAAGGTCGGAAAGTTGCGTATTCCACCTTCAGATTCCCAGAGAAAAATGGATATATCGGTGTCGAGAACAACCGTGCCATCCAGCGTTTCGGGTGGGGTGCGTGATGGACGCGAGCTGGGGGTATTGTGGACAAGCAAAACATTTGTGTGTGGTCGCGGCGGACTCAATTAGCCCATGCCTAGCGACTTGACCCGGTGCGGATGCACTTGACCGTTTTATCGATACGGCGATCCGAGTGAGCATTAATCAGAACTCGTCCAGCAATTCCTTGCTCGTGGTCGCTCCAAATGGAGCGGCACTGGCCACTTTCTGTGCAAATCCCCGCGACTGCGAGCGGAATGAAATGTTGCATCGATCCGATGCTGCCGATGTGTTCGGCAGGCTTGTGAATCGCCTTGTCGGACCCCAGCGTCCCGGAATTCAATGGGCATGAACGCTGGCGACAGACTGTGGACGGGCAGAGGACCGCTGCAGCGATTCATAAAGGATCAGCGCGTGTTGTTCGTGCTGGTTGGTGGTGCCAGCACTGCTTTTAGCACCGCGCTGTTCGTGTTGCTGGTGTTGTTTTTCCCCAAGGTGCCATCCTCGGTCAGCGTGATCATTGCCTGGGCAGCAGCACTGATGGCGACCTTCGTGGTCTACCGTCGTCTAGTGTTTCGGGTCGTGGGCCACTTTTGGCTGGATCTAGCACGTTTCGCCAGCGTCAACACCATTACTCTCCTGATCAATGTAAGCGCGATGGCATTGCTGGCCGATGTGCTGGCCTTGCCGCCGATTCCGGTGCAGATCGGGATTACAAGTGTGGTGGTCTTGTTCAACTACCTGGGACACAAGCACTTTTCGTTCCGGCGCAAGCCGGCCCACTTCGATAAGGAGCCGAAATGAGTTCACGTGTCTCGGTGGTGGTACCGGCATTCCGCAATGCCGACTATCTGGCGCTGACGCTGGATTCGATTCTCGCGCAGGACTACGGCGATTACGAGTTGGTTGTTGCGGACCACTCTTCCGACGATGCCACGTCGCAGATACTGGAGCGCTATGCGAGCCATCCCAAAGTGCGCGTGTTGCCGCCCACGCCAGCGGGGGGCGGTGCGCTGGCGAACTGGAACCGGGTGAGTTTCGAGGCGCGCGGCGAGTTTCTCAAGCTGGTCTGTGGAGACGATTTGATTGCGCCGGACGCCCTGCGCAAGCAAGTGGCGGCGCTGGATGCGCACCCCACCGCCGTGCTGCTGGCCTGCAAGCGCGATTTGATCGACGCTCATGGGCGGACGGTGATCGCTGCACGTGGACTGGCCGGGCTGGATGGCCTGGTGCCGGGAAGGGTGGCGGTTCGGACGGCGGTACGTGCCGGCGCCAACATCTTTGGCGAGCCCGGTTGCGTCATGTTGCGGCGCGAACTGCTGATGCGCGAAGGAGGCTGGGACAATACCTATCCGTACCTGATCGACCAAGCCAGCTATACCCGGATTATGTTGCACGGTGACATGGTGGCGTTGCGCGAGCCGCTCGCCAGCTTCCGGATCAACGCGGGCCAGTGGAGCGTACGCTTGACGAAGCAGCAAGCCTCCCAGGCCATAGCCTTTCACAAGGAACTGCGCGGGCACGATCCGAGCCTGCTGTCGGCCGCTGACGTGATGTTGGGCAACGGGCGTGCTGTGCTGATGGCTACGAAGCGGCGGGCCGCATATCATTGGCTGCATCACCGTATGTGATACCCGTCACTACTGGCCTGTACGACGCATGGGCACGCGGCAGCCGAGATTCAAACTCATGGAACCCGGGAGGGTGTGTGGCTCATCAGCGTTTGACTTACGAATCACTTGAGAAGCTTAAAGTCGACAGGCCGGTCGACCGGTTGGGCTACATTTCGGCAGCCTGTACCGGCAAAGGAGTGTTGGACATCGGCTGCTTCGACGAGACCGCGCTGGAAAAGCGTGGGACCGAACACTGGTTGCATGGCCGCATCTTGCAGACGGCCAACGAGGTCTTCGGGATAGACATCTCCGACAAGATTCCTCCCGAGGGCGTGGTCACCGGTGCCAACGGCAGAATCCTTCGTCGGGACGCGGCCAAGCTGGACTTGGATGGCATCCCGGCCGGGCAGATTCAAGTGATTGTCGCCGGCGAATTCATCGAGCATATCGAGAGCCCGATGGCCTTCTTCCGCGAAGTGAAGCAGAAACTCGGTGGCCGCGAGCTGATCATCTCCACGCCCAACGGCGTGTGCTTTGCCAATACCCTGATGGGCATCATCGGACGTGAGGTGCAGCACCCCGACCACCTGCACAATCTCACCTACAAGACTCTGAATACCCAGTGTCAGCGCGCGGGGTTCGAATCTTGGGAAATCATCCCATACCGTTTCTATGCCACCGAGATGATTCTGGCCTCCACCGGCGCCAAGAGGATGTTCGTGAAGCTGGTCCAGGCGTGTATCCGCGGGGTCGAGCGGTGCTTTCCGCTGCTCTCCTTCGGTTACATTGCAAGGATCCGGATATAAGCGCCGGGGCGGGGTGTCCGCGTGTTCCGCAGGACGAATGTTCACCAGGCGACTCGGTCAATCCCCCTCACCCGGCACTATTTTTGGAAGTCGAGACTTCGCTGCCTGAAGATCATCGGCGGCAGATGGCCGACGACGCTGCAAGCGGGGCCTGGTTGCAGCCGAGTATCCACTGGGCCGCGATGGTCGGAACGAAGCTCGGGCCATTGTCGCTGAACATAATGTACGACGGGCCATGCCAGTTGCATGGCTGTCGAAGGGGGCGCACCAGTGTTCACTGGTAGAGAATGTCACGGGCGCGATCGTCGATGATTGAAAGTGCGATAGGCGCGACGGTTGATCTGCGTATCGCTCATGAAGTCCCGACTTCATTGTCAACCACGTATACCGGGCGCCGGAACGTCGCGCCCATCAGCCGGCCGACGTATTCACCGACCACGCCGAGTATCAGCAGCTGGATGCCGCAGGCGAACAGCACCACAGACATGAGCGAAGCGTAACCCGGATTGGTGAT
Source organism: Lysobacteraceae bacterium (assembly GCA_028871555.1). Lineage (GTDB taxonomy): Bacteria > Pseudomonadota > Gammaproteobacteria > Xanthomonadales > Rhodanobacteraceae > Rhodanobacter. Next base: position 18,072 of record JAGWNA010000035.1, on the reverse strand, counting down.
GCTGCCGCTCAGCCTGCCATAGATCACATAGAGCAGATAGAGAAAACTCAGGCTGGCCAGCGTGGCACCGCCGAATGTGGCTATGCGCAGCGGCAGGTAGGAGAAGGTGACGAAGATGTTGGCCGCATGCGAGAGCAGCTTGCGCATGGTGTAGGTGCTTTCGCCATGTTGCCGTTGTCCGTGTGGCACGCTGACGCTGCGTGTCGAAGAGGTCAGCCAGGACAACATGCCGTCGATGTAGGGGCGGTTGAAACCGAAACGGTCGAGCTGTTTGGCCAGCGGGGCATGGATGGCGCGGAACGAGCAGTAGTCCTCGTTGAGGTCGGGAAACGCACGCTTGAGCATGCGGCGCATCAGTTCCGAGCTCAGATTGCGATAGGCTGCATGGGTTCGCTTTTCGGATACGCCATAGACCAACGGATGGTCGTCGTCGCCGGCCGCGAGAAGCGTGGGGACGGATTCGGGCGGATGCTCCAAGTCATCGTCCATCGTCACGATCCATTGGCCGCGGGCATGGGCGATGCCGCAGATGGTGGCCGCGTGCTGGCCGAAATTGCGGCCCAGCCGCAGGCCGACCACACGCGGGTCGCGCTGGCTGAGCGAACAGATCACGGCCCATGCCTCGGCCTGGCCGCGGTCATCGACCAGGATGACTTCGTAGGCAAGTCCGGCCGCCTGCAGGGTGGCGGCCAGGCGGCTGCACAGCTCGGCCAGCGCCGAACTGCCGCCGTACACCGGCACGATCACCGAAACGTCCACGAAAAAATCGGTTGTGCTGTTTGCCATGGGGACTCGATCCTTATGGGGGCGTCTGGCGTCTGGCGTCTGGTTGCTGGCAGCATGCCGGCATATCGCCTGCCGGGTTCCGGCGGTTATCCGCAGGCATAGTATTTTCTGATGACACGCTCGGCATAGCCATCGCCGAGATCGATGCCCAACCGCGAACCCACTTCAGTGGCCGTGGTGGTGTCGATGTCCATGGGCGAGCCGGCCTCGATGACCGAGCAACGGGCGGGCCGGCCGAGCACGCGCTCGAAAATGGCGACGATCTGCGGCATGAACAGGGATTCCCGGGCCGCGACCGGGATCACCCGCGGATCGCGTCCGGTTTCCCTGATCAGGACGCTCGCGATGTCGACGATGTCGCAGATGTCGATCAGGTTGCGTTGCGCATTCGCCCACACGGTGAAAGGCTCGCCGGCAACGATCCGGTCCCTGAGGAAATTGGTCAGGGTGTGGGGGTTGCCGGTCGGGCCGACCACCTGCGGCAGGCGGATCACCAGGCCGCCGGGAGAGGAGAGCGCGATCGATTCCATGCGCTTCTTGTGCTGCATGTAGGGCGTGAGCCCGTCATGCGCCGATGTCACGCCGCAGCTGCCGAAATACACCAGCCGCTGCGGCCCGGTCGCCAGTACGTCGCGCAGCAGCGCCGCCTCGCGCGCGAATTCGCTGTCGCGCGTTTCCAGCGAATTGGATACCCCGGACGCGAAGACGACGACACCGTCGTCCGCGCCGAAATGCGGCTTGAAAGCGTGTGCCAACAGCCCTCTGCCCACTATCATGGGGCGTGGATGTCGTGGCGGGAGCCGGTCATGACCTACTCGTCGGCGCGGGTACTGAACCAGGCCAGCAAGCGGCAAGCTGGAGCATGACGAGTGCAGCAAGGATCGGCGGTAGACATGTGTGCATCAAATTTGTCACAGGAGCGGGCGCGCGAAGGTGAACACGTGGCGCATTGCCTATTTGCATTTCGGGCCGCCTTCAATGACCTCACCGAGCGATTCGCCGTCCGCCTTGTTTCTTATGGAGAAGTGTGTGCCTGGAATGGTCCACGCCCCGGTACGGGCTTCACCGACAGGCCCACCTTCGGCGAACAGTTTCATGTCGCTGGAACTCACGCCAGCCCAGATTTCGACTGTGGTCACATTGCCGCGGGTGCCGCGGACATTCCACTTTACCGTGGTTACAGCGGCGGGCTGGCACACCGGCAAGCTGGCAGGTTCAATGACTATCAGCGGATTTGCACGCGGCGCTGCCGCGATTGCAGAGCTGGTCGCCGATGCAGGTGTCGCGGTGTTGCCGGCTGCGGAGGTGGATTCTTGCTGGCAAGCTGGGAGCATCAGCATCACGCAGATTGCGGTGGCAAAACGCGTACTTTTGTACATGACAACCTCCTGGGGAGCGAATCTAACTACGAGAGTGCAATGTTTGAGTATGGCAAAAAGTCCTCGCCACGTGTCTTGAATCAAGAGCTGTTCCGCAGACGGTTTCTATATAGGCGGTGAGCTCAAAATGATCTCGGCCATGGGTCTCAGGAGGATGAGTTTGTTGCCGCTGAGCCAGCGGCTGTTGCTGCCTTCGGATTCGTTGAGTCCGCGCGTGCAGGCGGGGTCATCATCGGGATGAGACCTGGTCGTCGTGGAGCGGACCGGCGAATCCGATCTCCTTGCCCAGTATGCCCAATGGACGTTGATCGCGGGTGACCGACACGTCCAGCAGGTTGTCGACCTCGATGCGCACATTGACGGGACGGCCGGCGGTGATGTGGCATCGGTCCGGTATCGCGAAGACCAGCTTTTCGACCTGTTCGGGGGTACTGGTCTGGGCCGGTGCCGCGCAGCCGTTGAAACTGACCATGATCCGCGGGGCGGCGGGGTACAGGTAGGCCGACACGGGCAGCGTGTAGGCGACCAGCTCGAAATGATCGCCTGCCCTGGGGGTCAGCAGGATCAGGTTGTCGTCGCTGAGCCAGCGGCCGTTGGAGCCTTCGGAGTCGTTGAACCCCCGCATGTAGCGATAGTGGTCGGCGGCGAGGATATGCCGGCGCACGTCGTCGCCCTGCGCGAGCAGTGGCGGCGGGTTCAGTGCCGTTGCCCGGATCAGGGCGTAGATGTTCCGGGGAGGTTCGGACAGGCGATAGATGGCATGGATGCGCTTGAAGTAATTGCTGGAGCTGTCGTAGGGCGATTGCACGAAGTAGATCGGCCGGCCGGGCTGCATGCGGGGCACCGGGGTGTCGTCGAAGTCGAGCAGGGCCCGTCCGGACAGCAGGCTGACCCTGGGCGCGGAGTACCAGCCGACGCCGAACAGGTAGGCATCCGGGGGAAGCTCGTGAACGCGCTGCACGGTCTCCCGCAGGGACGGCTCGTCGGGGTCCTGAGCGGTCTGCGCCAGCGCCAGCGCGTGCAGGCCCATGGCCAGCCCGCCGGCGGACAGCGTCAGCACCAGGCCGCAGACCGCCAGCATGGCCAGCTTCGACAGCAGGCCCGATGCGCGGTTGCGCAGGTCGCGCAGCCAGGTCGAGGCGAACATGACCAGGCCGAGGTCGGCGCAGATCATGCCGTCGAAGATGCGCCGGTGCCATGCCTTGGAGGTCGGTGTGATCAGCAGCCACCAGGCCATGTACACGAAGGCGGCGATCAGCACGGCCAGGGTGCTCCATTTTCCGGGCCGCCGCCAAGCCGGCCGCAGCAGCATGGCAACCACCGCCAGGCAGAGCAGTGCAAGCCACAGGACGACGGCCCACGTCGCCACGCCGTAGTCGAAACCCAGATACCCCAGGTGCAGGTGGAATTTGTCGGCAAGGCTGTTCGTGCGGCCGTCGAATCCGTGTTCCAGCCCGGCCTGCTGGAAGATCGGGCCGGCTTCCTCGGCCCACCAGTGCCTCCATGCGCCGAAGCCGCCCAGCGAGGACGCTCTCCAGATTTCCATGGCGGCGAGCGTGAGCAGGCCGCCGCCGGCGACCGCGCCGATGCGCTTGCGCTGTTGCGGGCGCCGGTCGGCCGGCATCGAGTGCAGTTCCAGCAGCATGCAAAGGCATGCCGCTCCGGCGCCGATCAGCATCACCGTCTTGGTGATGACGGCCAGGGCAAGCAGGACGCCGGCGATCGCCGCGCGCAGCCGCGGACGCGCCGGCGCTTCGCCGTAATAGACCGCAATCGCGCAGAACACCCATGCCAGGGCAGGTATTTCGCCGTAGCCGCCGAAACCGAAAGCCAGCATGCCCGGGATGACGGCGACCGTGCAGGCGGCAAACAGCGCAAGCGCCGGGTTGCCGCTGCGCCTGGCCAGCCAGAAAGCGGCGGCCAGCAGCAGCAGGAAATACGCGATGTTGACGACTTGTGCCTGGGCGATCCCGACGCCCGCGATACCGAAGACGGCGGCAGCCGGCAGGATATAGGGCGCGCCGGTCTGTATTTCATGCGGAAATGCCTCGCGGGCCGCGTAGCTGCGGCGATAACCTTCGCCCCGGGCGATCGAGCTGGCCACTTCCAGATTCATCGCGCCGTCGAAGGACGGCGCGGCGCGGAGCGTGAGCCGCAGGGTGCCTGCCAGGATCGACGCCAGCAGGACGCCGAGCATCGCGAGGGCCGCCCATGACGTGAATTTCCCCAGGCCGCGCCACCGCTCGGCAGCGATCATGTCCGGTCCCCGGATGCGGGCGGCTGCGGTTCGCGATACTCCAGATGCTGCAGGCGGACGTTCATGCGCTCGATCAGCCTGCGGTTTGTCGCGATCAGATCCCCGATCAGCCCCATCATGTAAAGAAGCATGCCGAGTGTGATGCACAGCGAAGAGAGGATCACCGACTGGATATGACCGCCTCCCTGGTTGCCGAGGTAGTAATACAGAAAGCGGATGCCGGCGACCAGCCCGATCAGCCAGAACACCGAGCCGACGTAGACGAACAGTGCCAGCGGCCGGTAGATCACGAACACGCGCAGGATCGTCATCAGCGATCGCTTGACGTAGCTGGGGATGCTCTTGACCAGGCGCGACGGGCGCAGGTCGCCGTTGGTGCGGATCGGCACGGAGGCGATGCGCAGGTTGCTCTGGCCGGCCTGGATGATGGTTTCCAGCGTATAGGTGTAGGCGTTGAACACGTTCAGCCGCATGGCCGCCTCGCGGGAGATCGCGCGGAAGCCGCTCGGCGCGTCGACGACGTCGGTCTTGCTGGCCATGCGCACCGCCCAGCTGCCCAGCCGTTGCAGCTTTTTCTTGATCCAGGAAAAGTGCTCGATCTCGTCGATCGGCCGCGCACCGATGACGATATCGGCCTCGTGCGCCAGTACCGGTGCGGTGAGGCTGGGGATGTCGGCGCCGCGATACTGGTTGTCGGCATCGGTATTGACGATGACATCCGCGCCCAGTCGCAGGCAGGCGTCCAGGCCGGACATGAAGCCGACGGCCAGGCCGCGGTTCACCGGATGGCGCACGACGTGGTGCACGCCATGGCGGCGGGCCACGTCCGCCGTGTCGTCGGTCGAGCCGTCGTCGATGATCAGCCACTCGACGGTGTCGAAACCCTCGACTTCGCGCGGCAGATCCGCCAGCGCGATGGCCAGCGTCCGGGATTCGTTGAGGCAAGGGATCTGGATGATCAGCTTCATGGCTTTCCCTGGCGGTTTCATGTCGTGGGCATCCCGATGGCGGGCCGGGGATGGCGGCGTGGAGCATGTGGCGGCTCATGCCGGGGCGAGGGAGGCAACGCTTCCGGGCCCGCTCCGGTTGACCGGGCCGCGGGCCGCCGGTTTTCAGCGGCGGCCCGGTTCATGGACGCGCGGTCGCGACGAGATTGAGCGAAGGGCGCAGGCCGGGGCCTATGCGGATGGCCGATTCGTCGAAATCGAACTCGCGCGCGGCGGAGCCTGCCGCGGGACGCCCGCGCAGCGCATGGAGCGCGTTGAGCAGGCCCACGCGCAGCGCATCCGGAAAAACCGGCAGCGTGAAAGGCAGCGTCGTCCACATGAGCCGGCGGCAGCGGCGCAGTTCGACGTCGATCACGTCGCGGCGGCCGCTCATCGACTGCATCTGCACGTCCCGGAACGTGCGCCGCAGCGTGGCCGCCAGCGAGCCGGCGCTGTATTCCCTCACGTGCCAGCGGTTCCAGGGACGCTGCAGCGGCAGCAGCCGCGTGCTGCGGTCGGGAGTGACCAGGATCAGTGTGCCGCCCGGCGCCAGGACGCGGCGAATCTCGCCGAGATAATGGCCGGTGTCGGCCACGTGCTCGAATACCTGGAACGAGAGCACGGTGTCGAACGAGCCGTCCGCATAAGGCAGCGGCGAGGCCGGGTCGATGCGGCGAAAGCGGAGGTTTTCGCGCGGGAAGCGCTCCCGCGCATGCGCGATCGCATCCCCGGCGACATCCACGGCATCGACGCTGGCGGCGGTTTCGGCCATCCGGGCCGAGCCGTAACCGCTGCCGCAGCCGTAGTCCAGCACGCGCTTGTCCTGCACGAATGGCTCGGCGAAGCGGTAGGTGGCGATGTGCATGAGATAGATCACGTAGTCCTCGATGGAGGACTTGTAGTGCTCCACGATCATGCGTTCCCCGGTGGGTTCAAGTTTCATGGTGGTCGCCAGTCAGCCGCGTGGCCGCGCGCACGCCGATCGTCCTGCCGGACAGCAGCAGCGCCGCGGAGCCTGCAAGGAAACAGAGAATATCGCCGGCCGTCGTCGCCAGCCGCATGGCGATGACGATCAACAGCGCATCGGGCGGGCTGTAGCTGAACTGCAGCAGCGCCAGCATGAGCCCTTCGCGGACACCCAGTCCCGCCGGCGCGCCCGGGGCGAAGAAGCCGATCACCCACGCCAGCGCAAAGCCTCCGGTCAGCAACAGCCATTGCGAGGGCTGGCCGGGAAGCAGCAGCAGCGTCATCGCCGTGATGCCGGTGCCGAACACCAGGTAGTTCAGGACATAGGCGAGCAGGGCCGCGGCGAGGACCCGGTTGCCCGGCAACGTGCCGCGTGCGTCGCCGCCGTGCCGCTTCGAGGCGAATCGATGCAGCAGGGCGGGCAGTACGCGTCGGGCCAGCATGAGCCCCAGCGCGAGCGCGCATGCCGCAACGAGCAGGGCCGGCAACGCCAGCGGGCCGTGATGCGCCAGCAGCAGGCCCATGCTCGGAGCGGACAGGCCGCAGCCGGCGGTGCCGGTCAGGATGGCCGCGATCACGGCAAGTACCGCTTCGCTGACGACGCTGATGCTGTAGGGCCGCAACGGGATGCCGCGACCGAGCGACATCGCCGCCCGTCCGATGTGCTGGCCCACGTTGCCCGGGATGTATTTGGCGAGCTGGGTGACGCCCATGATGGTGCCCAGTTCGCCCCAGCGCCGGCCGACCCCCATGTCCTGCAACAGCAGTCGCCAGGCCAGCGCGCTGATCGGGATGATCAGCGCGTAGCTGGCGGCGGCGAGCACGATCCCGCCGATCGCCCGCAGGGAGAGGTATCGCGACAGATCCTGCCCATGCAGCGTGCGTGCTGCGTAGACCACGAATGCGGCAGTCGCGGCCAGGCCCAGCAACAGGCCGAAATGCCTGATCCAGCGGCTCATGCCCGCCGCGCTTTCACGAGGTAGCCACTGCCCAGGTCGGTATTCACGAACCAATGCTGGATGCCGCAGCATGCGCGAAGCGCAAGCCTGCCGGGCGTGGAGGAAAGCAGCGGGTAGAGTTTCAGGTGCGGACCGCGATCGGTGCCGCTGCGGTCGTTGTTGCGCCGCCTGTCGTTTTCCGCGGCGCCGTCGCGATGGATGCGCCGGGCGTAGATTCGCGCGCTCAGGCGTTCGCTCAGGTTGCTCAGCGGGAAGCCGTAGCATTCGAGGCGTTCGGGCCGGAAGCCCGTTTCGCGCAGGAGCTGTAGCAACGGCCCGCGTTCGTAGCGGCGGAAGTGGCCGGCCCATTCGTCGCCGGCGGTCCACATCCGCGCGTGGGCGGGCACCGAAAGCAGCAGGATGCCCTCCGGTGCCAGCCACTCGCGCCACTGCATGAGCGCTGCGCGATCGTGCTCGATGTGTTCCAGCACGTCGAAGGCGAACAGTGCGTCGAAGGACTTTTCCCAGCCCGCACCGGCTTCGGCATGAACCGCAATGCGCTGCCCGGAACGCGCGATGACCGTAGCGGCCAGCGTCCTCGCTTCGGCGGAGAGTTCCAGCGCCTCGCAGCGGAAGCCGCGGTGCGAGGCTTCGATCAGCAGCATGCCCGCTCCCGGGCCGACTTCGAGCAGGCGGCCCGGTTCCAGCGTGTCGAGCTGGCGCAGGATGCGTGCGCGGCGCAACAGGTAGCGCGGCGCCGGCACCCAGCCCAGATCGGGCGCGGCCGGCCCGAGAAAAGCATCCTCGATCATGTGCTCATGCTCCATCCCTGAGCAGGCATTGTCGCACCAGGGCGCGGAATTGGGCACCCACGGCCTTCCGGCCGATGGCTTGCAGCGATCCGGCGTGACAGTGAATGCCACGCTTCCAATGGCCCGCCTCGAAATGCCCGAGCACGGCACGGGCAAGCGCGTCGGCATCCGCCGCCGGCACCAGATAGACGCAGCCCGGCGCGGGCTGCAGCAACTCGCGGATGGCCGGGGAGTCGCGCGTGACCAGCGGCCGGCCCGCGGCGACGATCTGGAACACCTTGTTGGGGATGACGCTGGCGGCCTTGCGCGAATCGCCGAAAATGCCCAGGCAGAGATCGGCCTGGGCGATCCAGTCCCGCAAATTTTCGTAGTCGACCCATGCCACCCAACGCACTTCCGGCAACGGGACGCCGGCCAGCATGGCGCGTATCTTTTCCGCCTCCTGCCCGCGCCCGACCAGGGTCCACTCGATCGGGGCGCCGCTCAGCAGCCGTGCCGCCTCGATGATCGTCGCAATGCCATGCAGGGGGATGAACTGCCCGTAAAAGAGCACTTTCATCGGCGCGTCGGCGGCGCGCGCCGGCGGCGCGCCGGCCGGCGCGAAATGTTCGGTTTCCGTGCCGACCCACACCGTTCCGCACGACTGCGCCGGCAGGCCGAACAGCGATTCGATGCGCCGTGCGTGGGCCGAGGTATCCATGAACGCGAGGTCGACGCAGCGCAACGCCCGTCGTTCGATGCGGCGCAGGAGTCGCGCCGCGATGCCGCCCTGCCGGAGCATCCGGCGATCCTCGACGAGGGTGTCGTAGATCGAGATGAAAACGTCCCAGGCGACCGGGATGCCGCGCAGGCGCCCGACCAGCGCGGCGAGAAAGGCGTCGACCAGGCCCGGATAGCCGACCAGCAGCAGGTCGGCTTTCGGCGCCCTGGCCAGCCGCCACAGCAGAGGCGGATAGGCGAAGGCCCAGCGCAGCAGCCGCCGCAGCCGGGGGCCGGTCCCCTTCAGCTGCGACTTGTCCTCGACCCCTTTCCAGACATCGACGTGGATCTCCTGCACATCGATGCCGACTTCGCGCATGCCATCGCGCAGGATGCGCGTGCGGGGCTTGCCCGTGTCGTAGGTTCCCCAAAGGAGCACGCGCATCTGGATGTCCCCTGGTGGCCGCTCCTGTTGATAGACGACACGGGCGCCAAAATCAACCCAGCGCCGCTTCCAGCTCCGGAATGATCTTGAACAGATCGCCCACCAGCCCGAAATCGGCGACCTCGAAGATCGGCGCTTCGCCGTCCTTGTTGATCGCCACGATGGTGCCGGCGTCCTTGATGCCGGTGAGGTGCTGGATCGCGCCGGAGATGCCGATCGCCATGTACAGCTCGGGCGCGATGATCTTGCCGGTCTGGCCGACCTGCATCTCGTTGGGGCAGTAGCCGGCGTCGACGGCGGCGCGCGAGGCGCCCACGGCCGCGCCGATCTTGTCCGCGAATTTGTAGACGATGTCGAAGTTCTCCTTCGAGCCCACGCCGCGGCCGCCGGAGACGACCTTGCTGGCGCTCTGCAGATCCGGGCGTTCGCTGCCGCCCTGCTTGAGTTCCACGAAGCGCGTATGCGTGGGCAGTGCCGCGTCGATGCCGAGCGCCTCGACCGGCGCGCTGCCGGCGCCGCTGGCGGCGGCCGGCCACGAGGCGGTACGGATGGTGGCGACCACAGTATGGGCGGCGTCGGCCTCGACGGTGACGATCGCGTTGCCGGCGTAGATCGGCCGCTTGAAGGTGTGGCTGGCCTCGACGCTCATCACGTCGCTGACCTGGGCCACGCCGAGCAGGGCCGCGACGCGCGGGGCGAGGTCCTTGCCGAAGGTGGTGGAGGGGGCGAACACGTGGCTGTAGCCGGCCGCGGCCCGGGCGATCTGCGGCGCCAGCACGGCGGCCAGCGGGTGCGCGTTTTCTGCCTTGGCCACGGTGAGTACGCGGCTCACGCCGTCGATCTTCGCCGCTTCGGCGGCGACGGTGTCGGGCGCGTCGGACAGCACCAGCACGTCGATGGCGTCGGGCTTCACCGCGAGGGCGGCGCTGACCGCGCGCGCGGTGGAAGTGTTGAGTCTGCCGCCGAGGTGTTCGGCGATGACGAGAATCTTGCTCATGGTTGTCTCCGCAGCTTTATGTTGTAGGAGCCCACCCTGTGGGCGATGCTCTTTGATGGCGTGTCGAAAAGCATCGCCCACAGGGTGGGCTCCTACAGGAAATAGGAGTTACAGCAGTCCCTTCTGCTTCAACGCCGCGACCAGTTCGGCCGCGTCCTTGACCATCACGCCCTTGCTGCGTTTGGGCGGCGCAGCGTAATAGGTGGTCTTCAGCTGTTCGTGCGCCTCGATGCCGAGCGAACCGAACTCGATCGTGTCGATCGGTTTGGACTTGGCTTTCATGATGTCGGGCAGCTTGATGAAGCGCGGCTCGTTGAGGCGCAGGTCCACCGTGATCACGGCGGGCAGCTCGGTCTCGATCACTTCCAGGCCGGCGTCGACTTCGCGGGTCACGGTGGCCTTGCCGTCACTGATCGCGACCTTGCCGGCGAAGGTGGCCTGCGGGCGGTCCCACAGCGCGGCCAGCATCTGGCCGGTCTGGTTGGCGTCGTCGTCGATCGCCTGCTTGCCCATGAGCACCAGGCCCGGCTGTTCCTTCTCGATCAGCTTGAGGAACACCCGTGCGGCGGTCAGCGGTTGCACGGCATCGCCGGTGACCACGTGGATCGCGCGGTTGGCGCCCATCGCCAGGCCGTTGCGCAGGTGCGCGGTGAGGTCGGCCGGGCCGATGCCGACCACGATCACTTCGCTGGCGACACCCTTCTCGCGCAGGCGAAGGGCTTCTTCCAGCGCGATGTCGTCGAACGGGTTGGCCGACAGCTTGACGCCGTCGGTGACCACGCCACTGCCGTCGGGCTTGACCTGGATGCGCACGTTGTAGTCCACGACGCGCTTGTAGCCGACCAGAATTTTCATCTGCGATTCCTTACCTTTATGGCCGCCCCTGCCGGGGCGCGGGAATGCCCATTCTATCCGGGATCAAACAACCGTATGAAGTGCGCGTTTCTGCGGCTGTACGCCGCAGCGGTGCGGCTCAGCCGATGCGCTGCGCATACGGATAAGGCCCGGCCGCGACGTCGGCGATGCCGAGCACGCCGGCCGCGCTGGCGCTGGCGAAGCCGCCGGCGGAAACCGCCAGGCCGAAGATGCGTTCGATGGCATGGGCCAGGGTACCGTCGAGCTGGCCGGCCTCGGTTTCGAAATCCGCCACCTCGAGGTGCGCATCGAGCAGCTGGCGCAGCGCGGCCGGGCGCACCCAGAACATGCTGCCGGCGACAAAGGTGTCGTGTTCGACCTGCGGCGCCGGGATGCCGATGCGGCGGGCGAGGTAGTCGACGTTGGCCTGGTTGGCGCCCCAGTAATAGTCCAGCGGTTGCAGGTGGCCTTCGGCATGCACCAGGCCCAGCGTGGGGTCGTCGCGGAATGCCGCCGCGATGCGTTCGGCGCGCTCGGGCGCGAGCAGCTTGCCGAGCAGCTCGCGGCGCCAGATTTCGCCGTCCGGTCGATGGGTGGAGCGCTTGCCGTGCAGCTTCAGCACGGTGCTCACGCCCTCGTCGAGCAGCCGGTTGGCGACGTGCAGGAAGGGCAGGATGTCGCGGCCGCGGTTTTCGAACACCGCGATCTCGGCATCGAGACCCAGCTGCGCCACGCGTTCGCGCACCGGCGCCTCGCGTTCGTCGGCGGTGGTGATGACGAGGCGCCAGGCGATGCCGCTGGCGTGCAATGCCGCGACCAGCTCGTCGAGCAGATCCGGATACCACAGGTGGATCACGGCACAGGGGCGCGGGTCCGCCGCGGGCGTGGGATCCAGCGCGGTGCGGGTGGCCTCCAGCCAGGCATGGCCGAGCCGGGCGTCCGGTTCCAGCACGGCGCCTTCGGCCCATTCGTTCCAGGCGTTGACGAACACCAGCGGCTGCGCGGGAAAGCGCCGCCGCGCCGTGGCGATCGCGTGGCGCAGCCAGTCGCGGTAGCCGCGCGGCGAGGCATGGGCGAACACGCGGCCGCGGCCGCTGCGTCGCGGCTCGTTGTCCCAGCCCGGATTGACGCAGGGGTAGCGCGGATAGGCGGGATCGGGCTGCGCCATCGCTTCGCGGGCCAGCTCGCGCCAGTCGTGCACGTCGCCGCAATACTCAGGATCGAGCAGGTGCTGGCGTGCGGTGATCGGCGCCGGCGAGAGGTTGTTCGGCGGGAACTCCACGGCCGCGTCGAAGCCGATGTCGCGCGGATCGACCCGGTCGAAGCTCTGCACATAGGCGAGCCGGATTTCGCCGATGCCGTGGCCGCGGCACCACGCGCGCCAGCGTGCGGCGGTGGCCTTCGGGTCCGGCAGCAGGCCGGGGCGGTAGATCAGCAGCAGCGGTTTGCCGTCCACGCGCAGGTAGCGCGGGTCGGCGAGGTAACCGGAGACGTGGTCGATGAAGGCCAGGTCGTCGTCGGGGTTGTGCCGCTGGCCGATCAGGATGTCGTCGGCACGACCGTCCCAGCGGCGCGACCAGTTCTCGTTCGCCCAGCACAGGCACAGCGGCAGGTCGAGGCCCGGATCGTCCAGCCATCGCCGCAGCGGAGCTTCCAGCAGGGTCCTGCCGGCAAACCAGTAGAAATAACTGCAGAAGGCGCCGATGCCGTAGTCGCGCGCCAGCTGCATCTGCCGCTGCATGACCGCGGGCAGGCGCAGATCGTAGAACCCCAGCTCGCCCGGCAGGCGAGGTTGCAGGTGGCCTTCGAACTGCGGCAGTGCGCGCGTCACATTGTGCCATTCGGTGAAGCCCTCGCCCCACCAGGCATCGTTTTCCGCGATCGGGTGGAACTGCGGCAGGTAGAACGCCACCAGCATGGCGGGCATCGGTGCCGGCAGCGTCCCCCGGCGCCGGGGCAGATGGCCGATCGCCCGCCCGGCCGCATGGCGGCGCGGCCGGCGCTCGGGCTGCGGCACGTCGGCGACCTGGCCGCGTACCCCCGGCGGCACCAGATCCGCATGCCGCTCGAAAAAGTGCTGGCGCAGACGGTCGCGCGTGGCGACCGGCATTGGAGTCAACCGGAACGCGGTACGCAGCGCGGTGAACAGCCAGCGTTTGGCGAGATCGCGAGATGGCATGGCGGTCTGTCGGCGGTGATGCGGCAGCATCGCCGCTGGCGCGGGTGCGGTCAATCCAGCGCGCGGTGCAGCACGGTGGCGGCGGCGGCGGCGGAGAAGTGCCGGCGCACGTTGCCCAGGCCGTGCACGGACAACCGCCGCCAGAGCGTTTCATCGTGCTGCAGGCGCAACACGGCGTCGACGAAGCCGGCGGCATCGTCGGCCACCAGCACGTCCACGCCGTCATCGAGCTGCATGCCTTCCACCGCGATCGTGGTCGCGATCACCGGCAAGCCGTAACTCATCGCCATGTTGATCTTGCCTTTCACGCCGGCACCGAAACGCAGCGGCGCCAGCGAGGCGAGGCAGCTGGCCAGCCACGGTTCCAGCTCGGCCACGCGACCGTGCAGTTCGAGGCCCGGCGTGGCGAGCCCGGGCCGCACGGCGTCCGGCAGGTCGCCCAGGACATGCAGGCGGATGCCGGGCAGCGCCGCGCGCAGCCGGGGCAGGATCTCGCCGGCGATCCAGCCGATCGCGTCGCTGTTGGGCGGATGGCCGTAGCCGCCGATGAACACCAGGTCGCGGCGCCCCGCGTGCGGTTGCCGGCAGCCGTGCACTTCGTGGATGTTGGACAGCAGTTCCACGCGGGCCGCGGGCCGCAACTGCCGCAGCAGCGCCTGCTCGCGCGCACTGACCACGAAGCTCACGTCGCTCGCCGCGATCAGCGCCAGCTCGCTGCGTCGCGAGGCCTGCGCCTGCCGGGCCAGGGCGGCGTTGCCGGTCAGCTCCGCGGCGCGCTGTTCGCGCAGGAAGTGCAGATCCACCGTGTCGAACAGCAGGCGTGCCTGCGGCGCATGCCGGCGCACCAGCCCGGCGTACTGGCCGGCCACGGTATGCCGGCACAGGATCACCGCGTGCAGTTCGCCGCCGTGCTCGCGCAGCCAGCGCGGCAAGCCCGCGACCCACGGCCGGCACAGCACCTCGCAGCCCAGCGCGCCGAGCGCGTCGATTTCCGCCGGGCTGGCACGGCCGTCGTCGGGCAGGAAGGCGGTGCTCCAGCCCTGTTCGTCGAGCAGGCGCAGGATCGCGCACAGGCGCAGCGAGCCGGAGTCGCGCGACGGCTCCGGCGTCATCGCGTCCACCACCAGCACGCGGCCGCGCCGGCGCCAGCGGATCGCGCGCGCGAGCGGCGTGCCGGCAGGCGGCTGGCCGGCGAGTTCGGCCGTCCATTTGCCGACGAACTTCGCCTGGTTGGGCTGCTGGTGGCGCTTCATGCCGCGGTCGAGGTTGGTGCCGGCGCTGATCCCCTCGCAGTGGATCACCGTGCTGGTCGGTTCGTAGTACACGCGCAGGCCGAGCCGGCGCACCGCGAACGCGAGATCGACATCCTCGTAGTAGGCCGGTGCGTAGCGCGTATCGAAGCCCCCGATGCGCCGGAACAGTTCGCGGCGGATCAGCAGCGAGGCGCCGGAGACATAGTCGACCTCGCGGCGGCAGCGGAACAGCGGCACGTCGCGCGGCTCGAAGCGGCCGGTGGTCCAGCCGCCGCCGTCGGCAAATACCAGCCCTCCGGCTTCCTGCAGGCGCCCGTCGGGATAGACCAGCCGGCTGCCGGCGATGCCGCAGTCGGCGCGTTCGGCGAAGCAGCGCAGCAGTCCATCGAGCCAGCCGGGCGTGACCTGGGTGTCGTTGTTGAGGAACAGCAGGAATTCGCCGCGGGCCGCCTCGGCACCAGCGTTGCAACTGCCGATGAAGCCGAGGTTGGCGGCGTTGCGCAGCAGGCGCAGGCCGTCCACCTGCGCCAGCGTGGCGGCGCTGGCGTCCGGCGAGGCGTCGTCCACCACGATCACCTCGAACGGCGCCCGCGCGCCGTGGTGCGTCAGCGAACGCAGGCAGGCGAGGGTATGCGCGAGTTCGCCGTGAACCGGGATGACCACCGATACCAGCGGCTGCTCGCTGACCGGCAGCGCGAACGGCGCGAACGGTTCGTCCAGCGGCAGCAGTGCCAGCGTCTCATCCAGCTCGGGGCGTGACTGGAACTCCTGCTTCATGCGCGCCAGCGTGCCGCGCCAGCCGCGCAGCGCGAGGCTGGCGCGCGTACGCTGCCACAGGTAGCCCAGGCGCTTGAGTCGCCAGTGCAGGTTGCCGATCAGCGGACTGCCCTCGATACCGAAGTCAGGTTGTTGCCAATCGAAGCTTGGCCACGCGCTTCAGATCCACGTGCTGGCGCGCAACCCAGAGATCATGGTTGTCCTGCAGCAGCAACCAGCTCTCGGGGGTGCGGCCGATCGCCTTGGAAAGACGCAGTGCCATCTCCGGGGTGACGCGGCTCGTGCCGTTCAGGATGCGACTGAGGGTGGAGGCGGCCACGTCCAGCTTGGCCGCCAGCTCACGGCCACTGATGCCGTTGGGCTCAAGGTAGATGTTCGTGATGAACTCGCCGGGGTGGGGAGGGTTGTACATGGGCATCAGTGGTAGTCCTCATAGTCCAGGACGTAGGCGTTCCCGTCCTGGAACTCGAACGTCAGCCGCCAGTTGCCATTGACCGAGACGGCCCAGCGGCCCCGCATTCCGCCTTTGAGCGGATGCAGGGCGAAGCCTGGCAAATCCAAATCGTCGATGGACTGCGCAGTATCCAGGGCAGCCAGTTGCATTCGCAGCCTCTTGGCATGGCTCGCCTGGATGCCGGCCGTGCTTCCGGTTTCGAAGAGCTTGCGCAAGCCCTTGTGCCGAAACGACTTGATCATGTGTCGATGCTAGCATGTTGCGCATCACGCAACAAGCGGCCGTTGCATGACTCGTTCGGTGATGTCGTCGCCCGGATGACGACCGCCGCGTCTCCGCGCCATTTCAGAGGTTCTGGTAATTCGGCCCGGAACCGCCTTCGGGCGTCACCCAGGTGATGATTTCGTACGGATCCTTGATGTCGCAGGTCTTGCAGTGCACGCAGTTGGCGGCGTTGATCTGCAGGCGCTTGCCGCTGGCGGCGCCGGCATCATCGACGATCTCGTAGACGTTGGCCGGGCAGAAGCGGGTGCACGGGTTGCCGTATTCGGTGGTGCACCGGTCGATGCAGATATTGGTGTCGGCCACGTGCAGGTGGATCGGCTGGTCCTCGTCGTGTTCGGTGGCGGCGAAATAGACGCCGGCGAGGCGGTCGCGCGGGGCCAGCGTGCGCTGCAGGTAGTCGCGTTCCGGTTCCTCCTGCGCGCCGAGCCTGTGCAGCATCGACCAGTCGGCCTTGTTCTTCAGCGTCCATGGCGAGAGGCCGGCGGTGGCGGTTTCCCACGCGGCATTGAGCATGCCGAACCACAGGCCCTTCTTGAACGCGGGCTTGACGTTGCGCACCTTCTTCAGTTCTTTCATGACGTCCGAACCGCGCAGCTTCGCGTCGAAGCCGGTCGGGTCGAGCGCGTTCGCGGCCAGGTGCTCGGCGGCCAGCATGCCGCTCTTGATCGCCTGGTGGGTGCCCTTCACCTTGGGCACGTTGAGCAGGCCGGCGGTGTCGCCGATCAGCAGTGCGCCGGGCATCTCCACCTTCGGCAGCGACTGGTAGCCGCCGGTGACGATGGCGCGCGCGCCGGCCGAGAGGATCGTGCCGCCTTCCAGCAGCGGCAGGTTCAGCGGGTGGTTCTTCCACTGCTGGAACGCTTCCCACGGCTGGTAGTTCGGGTCGGTGTAGTCGAGCCCGCTGACATAGCCCAGTGCGATCTGGTCGCCAGCCAGGTGATACATGAAGCTGCCGCCGTAGGTGTGGCGGTCGGCCGGCCAGCCGAAGCTGTGCACGATCTTGCCGGGCGTCACGCGACCGGGCGGCAGTTGCCACAGCTCCTTGATGCCGATCGAGTAGCCCTGCGGATCGCTGTCGGCATCGAGCCTGAAACGCTTGATCAGCTGCTTGGTGAGGCTGCCGCGCGCGCCTTCGGCGAGTACGGTGACCTTCGCCTTGATGTCGATGCCCTGGGTGTAGCCGCTCTTGTGCGTGCCGTCCTTCGCCACGCCCATGTCGCCGATGCGCACGCCGGCGACCGCGCCATCCTCGCCATAGATGTTGTCGGCGGCGGCGAAGCCGGGGAACACGTCCACGCCCAGCGCCTCGGCCTGTGGCGCCAGCCACGCGCACATCGCGCCGAGCGAGACGATGAAGTTGCCGTGGTTCTTCATGCCCGGCGGCACCATGATCCTGCGCCCGCCGGTCTTGTCGAGCAGCCAGAACTCGTCGTCGCCGGCCGCCACGCAGACCGGCGGCGGGTTGTCGCGCCAGCCGGGCAGCAGGGCATCGAGCGGCTGCGGTTCGATCACCGCGCCGGACAGGATCTGCGCGCCGACGGCCGAGGCCTTCTCGATCACGCACACCGTGGCAGCCGGCTGCAGTTGCTTGAGCCGGATCGCAAACGACAGGCCCGCAGGGCCGGCACCGACGACGACGACGTCGTATTCCATCGTTTCGCGTTCGCTCATGGCGAGCTCCATCGAGTCAGGTGGTTGGGAAAGGATTGTGCATGTCCGCGCCGATCCGGCCCAGCATACTGCCGCGTATTGTCGGGCTTCACGCGGCGTGCGGCAAACATGCGCCGACCTGACACCGATGTCCGCAGGGCGGCGGGCCGTGGCCGGACTGCGCCCGCCGTGCCGGAAAGCCGGTGCCGCGTACGCGGGGAGACGCTGCAACCGCGATGATTTGCCGCATGACCTGGTGGGCAATGGGTGTATCCGGCAAGGGCCAATGATGCAGGAGCGCACCCTGTGCGCGAATGCTCTTGTCAGGGTTGATGCAAAGAGCATTCGCGCACA
>JAGWNA010000004.1 GCA_028871555.1 Lysobacteraceae bacterium | reverse complement strand
CATCGCCGAACGCATGCGCATCGCCCGCGACCTGCATGACCTGATCGGCCATCATCTGACTGCGCTGAGCCTGAACCTCGAGGTGGCCAGTCATCTCACCAACGAGGCTGCGGCGGCCCATGTGCGCAACGCGCAGAGTACGGCCAGGCATCTGCTCGCGGATGTGCGCGAGGCGGTCAGCGAGTTGCGCCAGGACGATGCCATCGACCTCACCCAGGCGCTGCGCAGCCTGACCGAGGGCGTGCCCGGGTTGACCGTGCACGTGATCATGCCGCCGCGTTTCAGCGTGGAAGACCCGCGTCGTGCGCAGGTGTTGTTGCGCTGCGCGCAGGAGATCATCACCAATACCGCCAAACATGCCGGCGCGCGCAACCTGTGGCTCAACTTCGCCTATGCCGAGGCGAGCCTGCTGGGTCTGCATGCGCGCGACGATGGTCGCGGTGCGGCGCGGGTCGAGCCGGGCAACGGCCTGTCCGGCATGCGCGAGCGGCTGGCCGAACTCGGCGGCAGCCTGACGCTGGATACCGACATGAGCCAGGGTTTTGCATTGACGGTGCGATTGCCGCTGGATGAACACGCGGCGCTGGCGCATGCGCCGACGCGATTTGAACCGCCGGCATTGGATGTGTCGTAATGTCGGTGGCTCGCATTGGCGTGCGAGAATGCCCCTTAGATCGAGAATGGCAGCTTGGAGGCCGGGTTCCGGCGCCATCTCATGAATCACGCTTGCCGAGGATTCGCGATGATTTCCGTTTGTCTCGTCGACGACCAGAATCTGGTGCGCCAGGGTGTCCGCTCCCTGCTCGATCTGTCCGAGGACATCCGTGTGGTGGCCGAATGCGCTGACGGCGCACAGGCGATGCAGGATATCCCGCGGGTCAAACCGGACGTGGTGCTGCTGGATCTGCGCATGCCGAACATGAGCGGGCTGGAGGTGCTGCAGGCGCTGTCGACGCGCAACGAACTGCCGCCGACCATCATCCTCACCACCTTCGATGACGACCAGCTGGTGCTGCAGGGCCTCAAGGCAGGTGCGCGGGGATACCTGCTGAAAGACGTCTCGCTGGAGCAGCTGGTGGAAGCCGTGCGCACGGTGGCGGCGGGCGGTTCGCTGGTGGCGCCGATGGTCACCCAGCGATTGATGGCCGGTGTGGCGCGGATGCAGAACCAGTTCACCAGCCTCGAGCAGCCCGACCCGTTGACCGAGCGCGAAACCGAGATCCTGCGGCTGCTGTCCGGCGGCTACAGCAACAAGGAGATCGCCAACTCGCTCAAGGTGGCCGAGGGCACGGTGAAAAACCATGTGTCCAACATTCTTTCCAAGCTTGGCGTACGCGACCGTACGCGGGCGGTGCTCAAGGCACTCGAGCTGGGGATCGTCTGAAGGACCGACTGCCGCGGATCGCACAGTGGCGCGATTTCCGTGCCCGACCGGGCTTTGCCGGAACGTATGCGGCGTGACGGTATCGATCCCAATGGCGTTCCAGCGCGCGAGCAAGTAACATCCGTAGCTTCGGCATTTGCCGCCCCTGCAATGCCTTGGGGGAAACTCCCCGGGAAGGCCCATGTGACACCGGGGAGACATCTATGGCTTGGCGTAGAGACGTTCGGAGAACTCTGGAATGATGCGTGTCCTTGAATTTTTTGCTGCCCTGTTCATCGTCTTGGCAGTCGGTGTATTGGCGGCTGTGGTCATGCCCGGCAGCGGCCATGTGGAGCGTTCGCTGGTCGTCGGCAAGGACCTGCGTCAGGTGTACGACGTGCTCGACAATTACGGCCGGTTGCCGGAATACGCCGTGCTGCGCTCGCTCGACCCGCACATCCAGTTCAAGTTTTCCGGCAAGGCCTTCGGCCCGGGGGCCGAAGTAAGCTGGAGCAGCAACGATCCCAAGGTCGGCAACGGACAGCTGACGATCGCCAGCGCCACACCGGATTTCAACAAGGTCGACAGCACGGCCAGGGACGCCAGCATCGTCTGGAACCTGGACAACAACTGGCGCGGTTACGACAAGCATTTCACTCTTGATCTGGCGCGCCAGGGCAGTCGTGGCCAGCTGACCAACGTGACCTGGTCGTACGACGTCACCTACGGCTGGAATCTGGTCAACCGTTTCGCCAATCTGTATATCCATGGCGACCCCGATGCATTCGTCCAGTTCAGCCTGAACAACCTGCAGAACGTGCTGGCCACGGTCCCCAACGTCGACTACACCCAGTTGATCCCGTCGATCCAGAAGACCAGCCAGACGCCGGTCCTGCTGGTCTCCAGCTCGATTGCGCGCAAGGAGGGTCTGGACGGTCTGGACGATGCGGTCAGCAAGGCCATTTCGGAAATTCAGGCGGCCGCCAAGAAGCTCGGTGTGAATGTGACCGGACCGCGGATCCTGTTCACCACCAACTATGGCGACCAGACCTTCTCCTTCGACGTCGCAATGCCGATCGATTCCAGCGTGCTGACGATCAATGGGCAGAACGAGCAGCTGACTGCACCGACGCCGCCGTCGCTGGCTGCCTCCTCCGCGCCGGCTGCCGCCGGCAGCACCGCCGACACCGCCAGCGCCGCCGAAGTCGCGCCGGGCAGCCGCGATCGTCTCGGTCGCCTGGTCGTGAACAACGACGTGCGTGCCGAACTGGCGTTTGGCGGCCTCGCGCTGAAAGGCGAATGGAGTGGCACGTTTGCCGGCGTGCCGCAGATCCGCGAGATGCTCAAGGCCTATGCCCAGACTCATGGCTACAAGTTCGACGACGTGGTCAATCCGTCCTACGACATCCTGGCTACGCCGGAAGTGAAGGACTCTACCGGCGCCATTACCGCCTACGCCAAGTACGAGGTATATCTGCCGCTTTCCAATGCCCCGCAGCAGACCCCGGAACAGGAAGCCGGCATGCAGTCGCCGACACCCGATGCCGGTGCGCCCGCCCCGTCCTCATCGGCCCCGGCCGCAGCCGGTTCCGCCCCGGCCGCAGCCAGCGACGGCAGCTGAGCCGCGAACGCCGGTACAGCGCACCTCCGAAAAACCCCGCCCCGTGGTCGGGGTTTTTTCATGGGATGCACCCGGCACGGTCGAACCACCATCGTGGCTTCCTGCAAACGGCACTCCACGACCAGGATGCACGGACCTTACGCCGCGGAGGCGGGGTCGAGCAATTCCTGTCCCGCGGCATCGGCCCGGCCGGGCATCGGTACCTCCAGTCATGCGGATGGGCGGGTTTGCCGATGTACGGATCGGAACCTTTTGCCGCGGGTGCGGTACATTGACCGTGTCTGCCATATCGGACTGCGCGTCAGCGCGGCCATGCCCCCATCATGATCGAAACCGAACAACTCAGCCGGCGATACGGCAAACTGACCGCGGTGGATGCATTGAGCATCCGGGTCGAGCCCGGCCAGGTACTCGGCCTGCTGGGTCCCAATGGTGCCGGCAAATCCACCGCCATGCGCATGATCGCCGGATTCCTCGTTCCCACCTCGGGTACGGCCAGGGTCTGCGGTCATGATGTCGGGCGCGAGCCGCTGCAGGCGAAGCGGCTGCTTGGCTACCTGCCGGAAGGGGCGCCCAGTTACGGCGAGATGACGGTGCGCGAGTTCCTGCAATTCATCGTTCGCATGCGCGGGCTCAAGCCGGAGGTGGCCTATCGCCGTTTCGACGAGGTGGTACAGCGGCTGGAACTGGAGGATGTGCTGGAGTTGAGCATCGACACGTTGTCCAAGGGGCTTCGCCGGCGTGTCGGCCTGGCCCAGGCGATCGTGCACGATCCGCCGGTTCTGGTGCTGGACGAGCCCACCGACGGCCTCGACCCGAACCAGAAGCACGCCGTGCGCCAGCTGATCGATGTCATGGCACGCGAACGGACGATCCTGATCTCCACCCATCTGCTGGAAGAAGTGCATGCGCTGTGCAACCGCGTGGTGATCATCGCGCGCGGCAGGTTGCTGGCCGATGCCACCCCGGCCGAACTGGAGCGGCGCTCGCGGTATCACGGCGCAGTGTCGTTCAGCGCCTCGGGCAGCGGCATGTCGCAGGAAATGCTCGGTCGCCTGCCGCAGGTAGCGGCGATCGAGATGGATCCGCTGGATGGGCGCATCACCGTGTTCCCCAAGCCCGGCGAACGCATTCTGGAACCGGTCGAAATGCTGTTGCGCAAGCAGGGCATCGAAGTGTCGGAAATCCAGCTGGAACGTGGTCGCCTGGATGAGGTGTTCCGCCAGATCACCACCGGTGGCGGCGACGATGCCATGGCGGAGGTGAGGGAGGTGAGGACGTGAGTGCGGTCGGCGCAGTGATGCGACGCGAGTTGCGCAGCTATTTCGTGACGCCGGTGGCGTATCTGTTTCTGGTGATCTTCCTGGTGCTGAGCGGCATCCTCACGTTCTACGCCGGCGATTTCTACGAGCGCGGACAGGCCGATCTGCAGCCGTTCTTCGTGATGCATCCGTGGCTGTACCTGATCCTGGTGCCGGCGATCACCATGCGCATGTGGGCGGAGGAGGCCAAGAGCGGTACGCTGGAGTTGCTGCTGACGCTGCCGTTGACGCTGTGGCAGGCGATGCTGGGCAAATTTCTGGCGGCATGGCTGTTCATCGCCCTGGCACTGATGCTGACGTTTCCGGTCTGGGTCACCGTCAATTATCTGGGCGCACCGGACAACGACGTGATCCTGGTCGGCTACCTCGGCAGCTGGCTGATGGCCGGCACGTTCATCGCGATCGGCGCCTGCATGTCGGCGCTGACCCGCAGCCAGGTGGTCGCATTCATCCTGACGGCGCTGGTCTGCGTGTTGCTGATACTGGCCGGACAGCCCCAGGTGATGGATTTCTTCCACGGCACGCTGCCGCGCCAGCTGGTCAACGCGGCGGCGCACCTGAGCATGCTTCGTCATTTCCAGGCGATTGCGCGCGGCGTGCTGGATCTGCGCGACGTGCTGTATTTCCTGCTCAGCATGATGGGCTGGCTGATTGCCGGGGTGCTGTTGCTCGACCTGAAAAGGACGCGCTGACGCGATGGCCCGGCCGCATTTCCCCCGCGCGCTTTCGACTGCGCTGCATTTCACCCGGCGGTTCGTCCTGAGTGCCAGGCTGGTATTGCTGGTGCTGCTGATCGTGCCGCTGATCGTGACCAGCGGGCGCTGGCTGCATGTGTCGCGCGTCGACCTTACCGCCGACCGGCTGTACACGCTGGCGCCCGGGACGCTGCATATCATCGATACGTTGCAGCGGCCATTGAAGCTCACGTTGTATTTCTCCGGGCACGCCACCCGGGATCTTCCGCAGTTGCGCAGCTACGAGCAGCGTGTGCGCGAAATGCTGCAGGAGATGGTCACCCGTTCGCATGGCCGCATCCGGCTGCAGGTGATCGATCCGGTGCCTTATTCCGACGACGAGGCCAGTGCCGAAGGCAGTGGCTTGACGCCGGCCAACGGCGGCAGCAACGGCGAGCGGGTCTTTTTCGGCCTGGCCGGAAGCACCCTGTCGGGTCAGGCCGACGACAGCGCCACGGAAGACCGCCTGGCCGAAAAGTCGCTGGCGATCCCGTTCTTCGATCCTGCCCGTGAAGCGTTTCTCGAGTACGACATCGTCAAGCTGCTGTATGAACTGAACCAGTCGAGCAAGCCGCTGGTCGGCGTGATCAGTTCGTTGCCGGTCATGGGCGAGCCTGCGCTCGGCGAACAGCCCTGGACGGTGATGCAGCAGCTTGGCCAGTTGTTCGACCTGAAGACGCTGGATCCGGCCACGCTGCAGCACGTCGATGGCCGCATCAAGGTGCTGTTGCTGATCCATCCCCGCGGCCTGTCGGCCGATGCGCAGTATGCGATCGACCAGTACATGCTGCGCGGAGGGCATCTGGTGGTGTTTGTCGACCCCGATGCCGAGCTCGAAACCGCCCCGTTTGCCGCGGACGCCGGGGGGGTGCCCGATCACAGCTCCGACCTGCCGCGTCTGTTCCGTGCCTGGGGGGTCGTCTACGACCCGCACAAGGTCGTGCTGGACCGCGCCCGCGCGCTGCCGATCGAACTGGCCGGCAACAATTTCAGCCATCCGGCCATGCTCGCCCTTGGTGCGCAGGAGCTCAATCACGACGATGTCGTCACCGCCAGCCTGCAGCGGATCAACGTGGCCACCATCGGTTATTTCGAGCTGGCGCCCGACGCACGCACGCGCTTGATACCGTTGCTGCAGAGCAGCTCCGAGGCCGAGGCGGTGTCTACCCTGCGGGTGCTGGCGGCGAGCAACGACCCCACCTTGCTGCTGCAGGACTACAAGCCGGACGATGCCCATTACGTGCTGGCGGCGAGACTGCGCGGGCCGTTCAAGAGCGCGTTTCCGGAACGCGCGGGCCAGCCGGGGCATCTGGCCCGTTCCGTGCCGCAGGCCGAGGTGGTTCTGGTGGCCGATACCGATCTGCTCAGCGATCGGTTGTGGGTCGAGCCGCAGACTGCGCTCGGCCAGACCATGATGCAGGCATTCGCCAACAACGGCGACTTTGTCACCAATCTGGTCGACAACCTCAGTGGCTCCTCGGCGTTGCTGTCGATACGGGGCCGCTCCACGTCGCAGCGGCCATTCACCCGGGTGCAGGCGCTGCGCAATGTGGCCGACCAGAAGTTCCTGCAGAAGGAGCGTGAACTGCAGCAGGAACTGCTCGATACCCGGCGGCGGCTGGATGAGCTGCAGCCGGCCAAGGGCAGTCAGACCAGCAGGATCACGGCCGAGCAGCGTCGTGAAATCGAGCAGTTCCGCCAGCGCCAGTTGGGCATCAACAAGGAATTGCGCGACGTGCAGCACCAGCTCAATGCCGAGATCGATGCGCTCGGAATGCGGCTGAAGTTCATCAACATCGTGCTGGTGCCGGCGCTGGTGGCGCTGCTGGGCCTGCTCTACGGCTGGCGGCGCACCCGACGCAGCCGCCAGCGCACATGAGGGGTAGCGGACTGCAGCTACACGGGGCGCCCGCGCCGCACTATGCTTGGCGGTTGCTGGCGGCCGCCGGCGCGGTCGCGGGTGCAGTGAAGTGATGGCGACGTTGTTGAAATGGATCGTGCCGTGGGAGTTTTCGTGGGTGTTCCTCGCGACCTTCCTGCTGGCCTGCGTGCTGTATCTGCGCGGCAGCCGCCGGTTGCGGGTGGATTTCGGCCGCCAGCTGGCGTTCTGGGCCGGCATGGCGATCATCTACCTCTCGCTGCATACCTATCTCGATTACTACGCCGAGCACGAGTTCTTCGTGCACCGCCTGCAGCAACTGCTGCTGCACCATCTGGCGCCGCTGCTGATCGTCGTCGCGTATCCGGCCGGCACGCTGCGTGCGGGCCTGCCGCTGGCCTGGCGGGCAAGGGTGTTGCGGCCGCTGCGGCGATCGTGGCCGTGGCGGCTGATCATGGGCGTTCTGCTCAATCCGACCGTGGCGACGCTGCTGTTCGTGATCTTCGTGCTGATCTGGCTGATACCGCCGCTGCAGACGATGGCCATGCTGGACTGGCGCGTCTACCGGTTCATGAACTGGACGATGCTGATCAGCGGGTTCGCCTACTGGTCGCTGGTACTCGATCACCGGCCGCATCCGCCGGGACGGATGGTTGCCGGCATGCGCGTGCTTTCGCCGGTGATCACCATGTCGCCGCAGATCCTCGCCGGTGCCATCGTCACGTTTTCCAAAACCGATCTCTATCCGATCTTCGAGATCTGCGGTCGCGCGTTCACTTTCAACGTGCTGACCGGGCAATTGATCGGCGGTCTGATCACCTGGGTGCCGGCGGCATTGATCGAAACCATCGGCGGCCTGATGGCGCTGCGCCTGTGGCTGAACCTGTCGCGCAGGGGGCGCCTGGAACGGCGTCAGCCGCCGCGCCCGGTCGCGAGGCCATCCGCCGCCGGCCCGTAGGAGCCCATCCTGTGGGCGAATGCTCTTCGCCGGCACCCCGACCAGGGCATCGCGCACAGGGTGCGCTCCTACCGGCGTCGTGCAACCCGTCTGTAGGAGCCCACCCTGTGGGCGAATGCTCTACGCCGGCACCCCGACAAGAGCATCGCCCGCGAGCGGCCTCCTACCGGCCGTCATCCAGGGCATTGGCGGGGCGTGCGATGAAATCGGCGGCCAGCGTGCTGCCATCGGTGAACTTCAGAAGCAGCGCAATCGTATCGCCGGGTTTCACCGGCTTGTGGGCCTGCATCAACATCAGGTGGTAACCCGCCGGGGCCAGCACGGCCTTGCCATGCGCCGGGATCTCCAGCGCATCGACCATCGTCATGCGGCTCATGCCGCCGGTGGTGGAGCTGTGGTGCAGCATCACTTCGGCATATGCCGGGCTGCTGGCGCCGCTGAGCGAGATCGCCCGATCGCTGCCGTTCTCCAGCGTCACATAGGCGCCGGCGGGAAGGTCGCCGGGCAGCACGCGGATCCACGCGTGACTGGCATGGATGTGGCCGGCGGCCGTGGCATGCGCCCCGCCGGCCAGCAGCAGGCCGGCGGCGAGCAACAGTGTCATCGAACGTGGTTTCATGGCGCGACTGCCGTGTCCAGCAGCAGATGCAGATCGTGCACGAGCTCATCCTGCGAGTCGGCCGGCGTGGCCAGTACGCGCGGGTTGCCGTCGCGGTCGAAAACATAGATGGCCGAGCTGTGGCTGACCTCGTAGTTGCCGTCGCCGGTGGACGGCTCGCGGGTGAACGAGGCGCGGTAGCGCTTGACCAGGGCTTCGATGTCGCTGGCCGGCCCGGTCAGGCCGACCGCGCGGGGGTCGAATGCGTTGACATAGGCATGCAGCACGGCCGGCGTGTCACGGGCCGGGTCGACGCTGACGAACAGGATGCGCGCGCCGTCGGCGAGCTTGCCCAGGCGCTGCATCACCACGTGCAAGTGCGCCAGGGTCAGCGGGCAGACATCCGGGCAATGGGTGTAGCCGAAATAGAGCAGCACGACCTTGCCGCGATAGTCGGCAGCGGAAACCGTCTTGCCCTGATCGTCGGTGAGCGTGAATGCGAGCGTGGGCATGTGGCCGGTGATATTGGTCAGCCGGAAGGGCAGCGGCTGGACCCGCTGGCAGCCGCCCAGCAGCAGGCCGAGGACAAGCAGCAACAGCAGGGCAGGGCGCAACGGGGAGCGAGACTTCATGCGAGAATCCGGGCGTTCGAACCGATTCAGCATACGACACCGGCAACGGCGCATGGTTCGTCGGGAGCCTGTCGGACTCTGGTCGGCCGGGCTGCGGAGCGAGGGATATGGCCATTTCTCCACAAACCTTCAATAGGCGTGCCGGCGTGCTGGTCGCAGTGGCAGGCGCCAGCGCGGTGCTGCTGGGCGCGTTCGGCGCGCATGCGTTGCGCGGGCTGCTCGATGCGCCGCACCGCGAGCTGTGGCATACCGCCGTGAACTATCACGCATGGCATGCGCTGGCGCTGGCCCTTGCGGTCGGTGCGGGGCATGGCCGCAGCGGGCGCCTGGCGGTTGGGGCATTCGCCGCCGGCATCGTGCTGTTCAGCGGCAGCCTGTATGCGCTGGCCCTCGGCGCACCGCACTGGACGGGGATCGTCACGCCGTTTGGCGGCCTCGCGTTCGTCGTCGGCTGGATCGCCCTGGGTTGGTCGCTGCGTTCGCGTACCGGCTGACAACGGCGCCGGCGTCATCCGCCTGTCATGCCGCGGCGTCAGCATGCGGACATGAAGATCGCCGCGCCGTTGCGGACATCGCCGTGGTTGCCAGTCTCGATGATGCTGGTCGCGTTGCTGTGGATCGTACTGGACAGCTTCGGCCCGGCCCGTCCGCCGCGAGTCGCGGTGCCGGCCAAGCCGGCATTCGAAAGCCTGGTGCATTGGCGTGATGGCAGCCACGACTGGCTGCTGGTCGCCGACGGCAAGGCCGACCTGCTGACCGTCTACAACGCTGCCGACGGGCGCCCGCTGCGTCGGCTTGCGCTCGCGCATGGCTTCAATGACGCCCGTGCCTTGGCGCAGCGCGATGGCCGCCTGTTCGTCATCGGTGATGACGGCAGGCTGGGCGAACTCGCCTTGCCGCAGCTGCAATGGGTCGCCTCGAGCTCGCCCTGACCCGGCCGGATCAGAACCCGCCTGCCAGCGGCAATGCCACGTGCAGCACCAGGTCGGCGCAGAAGTGCGCCAACATCGCGTGCTCCAGCCCGTATTTCCAGAACAGCGTGCCGGTTGCCAGTCCGACCAGTGCATTCAACAGCACGATCCGTCCGATCAATATCGGCGTATGCGCCATGCCGATGGCGAATGCCGCCGGCAGGTGGGCCGCGCCGAACAGCAACGCGGCCAGCGCGATCGCCAGCATGAACATCCACGGCCGGGCCTGATGCCGGTTGAGCCGGGCCAGCAGCCACACGAACAGGCTGACCAGCAGCAACCGGCACTCCACTTCCTCGACGATGCCGCCGTAGAACGAAGCCAGGGCGCCGCGCCAGGCCGCGTCGATCGCCCCCGCCATGCCGCCGGAATGCATCGGCGATCCGAGCAGGCTCATGCCGGCAACCAGCAACCCGACCAGCATGCCGAGCATGGCGGCCAGCCGCCAGTGCGCGTGCAGCGTCGGGTTGCGCGGCCGGCGATAGACCCAGGCACGCAGCCATGGCGCGTCCAGTCCATGCTGTGCGCCGAGAAACAGGCCCAGCCATCCGAGCAGCCAGCACAACAGTCCGGCCTGTGCCACCTGTGCCGACAGCACTGCCCACATCGGGGCGCGCGAGGCCGCAAATTTCAGCGGCATCAACGCGACCAGATAGGGCAGCAATGCCATCGTGGACAACATGCCGGCCATGCCGAGCAGCGCGGCCAGTTTCAAATGAGGTCCGCGTTGCAATGGATTGGCTGTGGGCACGGCTCAGCGAAGCGGCTTGATGTAGAAACCCGCGATCCTGCCGTCGGCGCTGCAGGCCACCTCGGCATCGATCAGTTTGCTGCCGTAGTGCATTGGCGTGACCACCACGGCATAGCCGTTTGCCGCACTGGCGCGTGCTGGTTCGCGCATCCCGCGCGCACCGAACTTTTGCGGCAAGGACTGCCAGACTCCGGCCAGGGCATCGGCACTGAGTCCGCTCTTCATGCGGTCATCGAAGTCGGCGGTGGCGCCGGTGAAGTCGCCCTTGTCCAGATGGTCGAGCAGTCTGCTCGATAGCGTCGGGCAGTCGGCGCTGGCGGCGTGTGCCACGCCGATCGCCGGGCCGAGGGCGAGCGCGATGCAGGTGGCGAAGACGAGCTTGAACATGTCATTCTCCCGGGTGGAATCAACGGTTGTGGTCATCGGTTGCGGTTTCATTCTTGCCGGGCTTCAGCCGCCCGGCCTTGCGCAGCGCTTCGCGCAGCACGTATTCGATCTGTGCGTTGACGCTGCGCAGTTCGTCGTCGGACCAGCGCTGCATCGCCTCCAGCACGGTGGCGCTGATGCGCAGCGGATAGGCTTTCTTCTCAGCGGCCATGCTTGTCCCGGTCGGCTGATTTCTGCACGCGCCGCAGATACCCGACCAGGCCGAGGGCGAGTCCGCTGATGCCGATCGTGAGCAGCAGGCCGGCCGCCCCGACGCGTCGCGCATCGCCGGCCACGAGGCGGCTGTAACCGGCAAAACCGGCGATCAGCGCGGCCATGGCGAACATCACGTTGCCGATGACCTGGCCGGTGCGTCGACGGGTGCGGGGCGCGAGCCGGCTCCAGTCGCCCAGGCCGTGCACGAAGCCTTGCGGGCCGCGTCGACGGATCAGCATGCCGAGCACCACCAGGAGCGCGGCCACCGTCAGCAGCGACAGCAACGAGCTCAGTTGCGCGGTCATGGCGTGCCATCAACCGTTGTACAGCGTGCCGGTGTTCACCACCGCCTGGGTGCCGCGCTCGCTGCACAGCACCACCAGCAGGTTGCTGACCATCGATGCCTTGCGCTCTTCGTCGAGTTGCACCACGCCGCGCTGGCCGAGCTGGTCCAGCGCCATCTCGACCATGCCGACCGCACCCTCGACGATCTTCGTGCGCGCGGCGATGATCGCATCGGCCTGCTGCCGCTGCAGCATCGCCTGGGCGATTTCCTGGGCGTAGGCGAGGTGGCTGATGCGCGCCTCGATCACTTCCACGCCGGCCTTGCCCAGGCGGGTCTGGATCTCGTCGCGCAGGTGCGAGTTGATCACGTCGCCGTGGCTGCGCAACGCCGGCTTGCCGTCTTCGTGGGCATCGTAAGGGTAGCTCTGCGCCATCTGCCGCAGCGCCGACTCGCTCTGGATATGCACGTAGTTCTCGTAGTCGTCCACGCAGAATACCGCCTCGGCGGTATCGAGCACCTGCCACACCACCACGGCCGCGATCTCGATCGGGTTGCCGTCGCTGTCGTTGACCTTCAGCTTGCCGCTCTCGAAGTTGCGCACGCGCAGCGAGATGCGCTGCCGGCTGAAGAACGGATTGGTCCAGCGCAGCCCCTCTTCGCGCACGGTGCCGGCGTATTTGCCGAACAGCTGCAGGACCTGGCCTTCGTTGGGCGCGACCTGGAAAAAGCCTTTCAGCATGAAGCTGGTGATGGCGAGCACGCCGACGCCGGCGATCATGCCGGCCATGTCCTGCTCCGGCGCGGAGCGCAGCAGCGAGGTGATGCCGATGGCCAGCAGCACCAGGCACACGCCGATGAAAGGAATGCCGGCGACCGAAAACCCCCTGTGTTCGTTCATTTCAGTTCTCCCGCAAGAGTGGAAAGTAGATATCAATAAGATATCAAGCACAAGTGCCATGGACAGAGCTGTTGGTGAGCCTGGCCGCAGCGACACGGGTCCGCCGGCACATCGGCGCGGCGCGTTTACAATGCCGCTTTGCCCGGAGAATCCGATGAAGCCGTTTGGTACGCCTCATTCCGATCACGCGCTGCGGGTCCTGCTGCTGGGCGCCGGCGAGCTGGGCAAGGAGGTCGCGATCGAGCTGCAGCGCTATGCGGTGGAAGTGATCGCGGTGGATCGCTATGCGAATGCGCCGGCGATGCAGGTGGCCCATCGCAGCCACGTGATCGACATGCTCGACGGCGCCGCGCTGCGCGCGGTGATCGAGGCCGAGCGGCCCGATCTGGTGGTGCCGGAGATCGAGGCGATCCACACGCCCACCCTGGTCGAAATGGAGGAAGCCGGCTTGCGGGTGATCCCCACCGCGCGCGCGGCGTGGCTGACCATGAACCGCGAAGGCATCCGCCGTCTCGCCGCCGAAGAACTGCAACTGCCCACCTCGCCGTACCGGTTCTGCGATGACGAGTCGGATTATCGCGAGGCCGTCGCCGCGATCGGCCTGCCGTTCGTGATCAAGCCGGTGATGAGCTCGTCGGGCAAGGGCCAGAGCGTGGTGCAGCGCGAGGAGCAGCTGCGGCCGGCATGGGACTACGCGCAATCCGGCGGGCGTGCCGGCAAGGGCCGGGTGATCGTCGAGGGCTTCGTGGATTTCGACTACGAGATCACCCTGCTGACGGTGCGCCACGTCGATGGCGCAAGTTTCTGCGCGCCGATCGGCCATCGTCAGGAAGACGGCGACTATCGCGAATCCTGGCAGCCGCAGCCGATGAGCGAGGCGGCGCTGGCCGAAGCCCGGCGCCAGGCGGCCGCGATCACCGGCGCGCTGGGCGGCTGGGGCGTGTTCGGCGTGGAGTTCTTCGTCAAGGGCGATGCGGTGATCTTCTCCGAAGTCAGCCCGCGTCCGCACGACACCGGTCTGGTTACCCTCATCTCGCAGGACCTGTCGGAATTCGCCCTGCATGCGCGGGCGATCCTCGGCCTGCCGATCCCGCTGATCCGCCAGCACGGGCCGTCGGCATCGTGCGCCGTGCTGGTGGAGGGCGACGGCGTGGCGCCGCGCTATTTCAACGTGGCCGAGGCACTGGCCGAGCCGGATACGCAACTGCGCATCTTCGGCAAGCCGGCGGTGAAAGGCCGCCGGCGCATGGCCGTCACGCTGGCGCGCGATGAAAACATCGAGGCGGCCAGGGCCAGGGCGATGCGCGCTGCGGGTCGGCTGCGCGTGGAGCTTTGAGCCGGGGTCTGCGATAGTCGGGCCAGGGTTTCATCCGGGACACGCGACGCGAGGAGGCATCGATGCAATCGACGGGTTTCGCACATTGGCTGGTGGTGCTGGTGGAGCTGTTCGCCGCCGCCTTTGTGCTGTTGCTGGCACTGGTGGCGGTGCTGGTGCTGGTCACCTGGGTGGCCGATCGCAATCAGACGGCCAATTCGGTGTTGCGCAATTTTCCGGTGGTCGGTCATTTCCGCTATGGCTTTCTGCGCCTGGGCGAGTTTTTCCGGCAATACCTGTTCGCCAGCGATCGCGAGGAGCTGCCGTTCAACCGGGCCGAGCGCGTATGGGTGTATCGCGCCGCCAAGAACGCGGAAAACACCAACGCCTTCGGTTCCACCCGCGATCTGCGCGGCGAGGGGGTGCCGTTCTTCGTCAATGCCGCGTTTCCGGCGCTGGGCGACCATCATGTAAAGCCGAAACCGTTGCGTATCGGCCCCTATGCGCGCGAGCCGTACGATCACGCCGCGTTCTTCAACATCTCGGCGATGAGTTTCGGTGCGCTGTCGGCACCGGCGGTGCGTGCGCTGTCCAACGGGGCGGCGAAGGCGGGCATCTGGCTGGACACCGGCGAGGGCGGCCTGGCGCCGTATCACCTCGAGGGCGGCTGCGACATCGTGTTCGAGATCGGCACGGCCAAGTACGGCGTGCGCACGAGCGAGGGCAGGCTCGACGACGACAAGCTCAAGGCGGTGTGCGCGCACCGGCAGGTGAAGATGGTGAGCATCAAGCTCGGCCAGGGCGCCAAGCCCGGCATGGGCGGATTGCTGCCGGCAGCCAAGGTGACGGCGGAGATCGCGGCGATCAGGGGCATTCCGGTGGGGCAGGATTCGCAGAGCCCGAACCGGCATCTGGACATCGGCAATGTGCGCGAGCTGCTGGACGCCATTGCGCACATCCGCGATCTCACCGGCAAGCCGGTCGGCTTCAAGGCCGTGTTCGGCAGCATGGCGTGGATCGATCAGCTGTGCGACGAAGTACACCGGCGCGGCATCGAAAGCGCGCCGGATTTCATCATCGTCGACGGCTCCGAGGGCGGCACCGGCGCGGCGCCGCAGACGCTGATGGAAGGCGTCGGATTGCCGCTGCACGAGGCATTGCCCGAGCTGGTCAATACACTGATGACCCACCGCCTGCGCCAGCGCATCAGGGTGATCTGCTCGGGCAAGTGCATCACCGCCTACGACGTGGCGTGGGCGCTGTCTGTCGGCGCCGATTTCGTCAATTCCGCGCGCGGCTTCATGCTGGCGCTGGGCTGCATCCAGTCGCTGCAGTGCAACCGCAACACCTGTCCCACCGGCATCACCACGCAAAACCCCAAGCTGCAGCGCGGGCTGGTGGTCGCCGACAAGAGCGAGAAGGTGTACCACTACGCAAGGAATGTGATGCACGAGGTCGGCATCATCGCCCACAGCTGCGGCGTGGAGGATCCGCGCCAGCTCGACCGAAGCCACTGTCGCGTGGTCGGCGACGACGGCCTGTCGATTCCGCTGGAGAAGCTGTTTCCCTATCCGAAGGTGCCGGAGGAGTCCCGCCCGTAGGAGCGCACCCTGTGCGCGAATGCGCTTGTCGACGAACATCCGCAAAGGAGCATTCGCGCACAGGGTGCGCTCCTACGGGGTGGTGGGCATCGGATGCCAGTGCCCTGCCTTGCGGATCTGCAGCGGCCGGAAGCGTCGCTTGTAGTCCATCTTCGGATGGCCGTCGATCCAGAAACCCAGGTACAGCCATGGCGCGCCGCGGCGGCGTGCCAGTTCGACCTGTTGCAGGATCGCGAAGGTGCCGAGGCTGCGCGCGGTCTCGGCGGGGTCGTAGAAGGTGTATACCGCCGACAGGCCGTTGAGGCACACGTCGGTGACCGCCACCGCAAGCAGACGCCCGTCGTGGCGCAGTTCCAGGAACAGTGTGGGACTCCACGGTGCAGTGAGGAAGCGGCGGAAATCGCTGGCTTCGGCATCGTCCATGCCGCCGCCGGCATGGCGGCTCTGCAGGTAGCGTTCGTACAGGCCATGGCGTTCGAGGTTGTAGCCGGGGATCGATTCGCTGATCTCGAGATCGGCGTTGCGCTTGAGGCAGCGTTTCTGCGATCGATCCGGCTGGAAGTTCTCCACGTCGATGCGGCAAGGCGTGCAGGCACGGCATTGCGGGCAGTTGGGAAAATACAGGTGGCCGCCGGCACGCCGGAAACCGCGCTCGAGCGCCGGGCCATAGAGCCGGTCGAGCCGTGGCGCGGCCGGGTCGATGACCAGGTTCTGCGCCGTGCGACCGGCGTAATAGCCGCACGGGTGGGGCAGGGTCTGGAACAGCCGGACAGGTTCGGAGCGCATGCCCCGATTCTATGCCGGGTCCGGGCCGCCGGCGCAAGACCATCGGGCGGCGGTCACACCACGTGCAGGTAACGCAGCACTACCATCGCGAACGCGGCAAGTACCGCCAGCAGCGCGATGCGGCGCGCGCGCGCCACGGTGTGCTGGCGCCGAACGACCGGCGAGGGATTGCGTGCGGCGGCCAGTTCGTCGCCGTGGCGGACCAGCGGCTCGATGCCGATCTCGCGCAGCAAGGCACGTGCGGCGGTGTAGTCGTCGGCACGGCTGATCCACACCTGCGGCCAGCTGTCATGATCGTCCCTCTGCTGCGCATAGCTGAAACGCTGCCAGGTCGGACGGTTGTAGTTGGAACGATTGGTCACCGTGGTCTCGATGCCGTGTTCGGCCATCAGGGCGACCACGGTATCGATGTTTTCCTGACGGGGCGAGGTATAGATCTGGCGCATGCGTGCAGTTTACTGCGAACGGCCGCAAGCCTGCCGGGCCGTCGCCGGCCGTGGGCCGCACAGGCGGGGTGCGCAACCCGGCCGATGACCGCCCGACCGACAGGCTGCTACTCGCCGCGCAGGCGGATCAGGCCTTCCTGCGCGGTGGAGGCGATCAGCCGGCCGTCGCGGCAGAAGATCTGCCCGCGCGCCAGGCCGCGCCCACCCTGCGCGGTGGGGCTGTCGAACGAATACAGCAGCCACTCGTCCACGCGGAACGCCCGATGGAACCACAGCGCATGGTCGAGACTGGCCATCTGCACGTTGTGGGTCATGTAGGAAATGCCGTGCGGCAAGGTGGCCGTGCCGATCAGGTGGAAATCCGAGGCGTAGGCCAGCAGCGCGCGATGCAGGATCGCCGGGTCGCCGATCGGCGCGGTGAGGCGGAACCAGATGTGCTGGATCGGCGGCCGCTTGACCGGGTGCAGCTCGTCGCGCGGCCACACCTGGCGAAATTCGAACGGCCCGTCGATGCCCAGCCAGCGCTGCAGCTTCACCGGCAGCCGTGCCAGTTCCTTCGGCTGCAGGTGGCGCATCGGCTCCAGATCGTCCGGCGAGGGCACCTCGGGCATCGTGGTCTGGTGTTCGACGCCCTGCTCGGGCAATTGAAACGAGACCGAGCCGTTGAGGATCGGCTGGCCGTGCTGGATCGCCACCACCCGCCGCGACGAGAACGTGCCGCCGTCGCGGGCGCGCTCCACGCTGTAGACGATTGGCGCCTCGATGTCGCCGGCACGCAGGAAATAGGCATGCAGCGAGTGCGCCTCGCGTGCCGGATCGACGGTCTGCTGCGCTGCCGCCAGCGCCTGGCCCAGCACCTGTCCGCCAAACACGAAGCGGGTGCCGATGTCGCGGCTCTGGCCGCGGAACAGGTTGTCTTCCAGCCGCTCGAGCTGCAGCAGCTCGACCAGTTCGGCGACGTGGGCTTCCCGCATGCAAGTGTCCTGAGGTGGTGTGCCAGCTGGCGATTATAGCGGTCCCGGCCAGCCGGTCCCCGGCCGGGCATGTCTCCGCGGCACCTCGATGACACCGGGCCGCGCTCCTGCCAGCGCCGGGAACCGGGTTATTCGAGTTCCCCTTCAGTGACCGGCGCCGATCCGCGTGAGACCGCTTCCGTCCAGCACCGCAGCCCATGGGAACAGCGGCCCGGGATCGAGCTTGCGGCGGATTTCCAGCGCGGGGTTGTCGCTGGCCGGCATCAACGCAGTGTCCAGGTCTTCGTGGCCGGCGATCTGGCGCAGGTTCGGGAAATCCTGCCGCAGCCGGGCCAGCAATGCGCGCAGTGCGCCGATCTGGGCGGCGGTGTAGGGCTCGGTCATCTGCTGGTGGTGCGAGTCCCACCAGTGCGGGTAACGCCCGCGGTTGACCAGCTCGATGCCGATCGATTGCCGGTTGTGGCCGCGCACGTGGTTCGCGATGCGGGTGCCGGGCACATAGCGGTAGACCGCGCCGTCGCGGTCGATGTAGTAGTGGCCGCTGTTGCCGGTGCCGTTGTCGTATAGCGCCTTTTCGCCGTAGGTGCGGGCGCTGGCCAGATCCGGCAGTTCGGTGCAGTGGATCACCACCAGCGTGACGGCGCCGGCCGGGCGTTCGGGCAGGCGGCTGACGTAGGGCAGCGGCTGGTCGTGGATGGTCAGGAGGGGCATGGGGCGGCAGGCTCCCTGCGTGCCTTGCTGAAAGGGCCGCCAGCACACCAAAGCTGGTCGGAAACGCCACCTGATAAGATACCCGACTTGTTCATGCAGTTACATGGAGACTGCCATGCGTGGCCAGATCATACTTTCGCATGGCTCGGGCTCCGGTCCGGACGCCACCAAGGTCAGCGCGCTGGCGGCGTTGGCCGAATCGCTGGGCTGGCGCACACAGCGTCCGGATTACCGTGACGACGACTCACGCGGCCTCGCCGGCTCGGTGGCGCCGCGGATCGCCCGTCTGCGTGCCACCATCGAGGAACTCGCCGCACCGCCCTTGCTGGTGGGTTCGAGCATGGGCGCATTCGTGTCCGGGCTGGTCTCGATGGATGTGCCGGTGGCGGGGCTGCTGCTGCTGGCCACGCCGGTGGCGATTCCCGGTTATGCGCGGACGTTCGATCTCAGATCCGCAGTGTCGACTCTGCTGATCCACGGCTGGCGCGACGCGACCTGTCCGCTGGCAGGCGTGCAGGCATTCTGCGCGCAGCGCCGGCTGCCGTTGCTGGTGCTGGATGACGACCATCGGCTGGGTTCGAGCATCGACATGATTGGCGCCCAGTTGCGGCACATGCTCGACCTGATGGCAAAGGCTGGATGAACCCGATCTCATCCGGAGTGTTCTTCGCCACCTGCCCGAAGGGGCTGGAATACCTGTTGCGCGACGAATTGACCGCGCTCGGCGCCGGCGACGTGCGCGAGGCGCTGGCCGGGGCGCATTTCTCCGGTTCGCTGGAAACCGCGTATCGCGCCTGCCTGTGGTCGCGGCTGGCCAGCCGCATCCTGTTGCCGCTGGCGCAGTTCGATGCGGCCGACGACGACGCCTTGTACCGTGGCGTGCAGGGCATCGATTGGAGCCGGCACCTGGCCGCACACGGTACTTTCGCGGTGGACGCAGGTACTGCGCTGAGCAGGCTCAGCCACAGCCAGTTCGTCGGGCTGAGGGTGAAGGATGCGGTGGTCGACCAGTTTCGCCAGCGCGACGGTTCGCGTCCCGGCATCGATACCGACGAGCCGGACATCCGCATCAATCTTCGTGTGCGCCGCGATCGCGCCACGTTGTCGCTGGACCTGGCCGGTTCGCCGCTGCACCGCCGAGGCTGGCGTGAAGTGCAGGGCGAGGCGCCGCTGAAGGAAAACCTCGCCGCCGCGATGCTGTTGCGCGCGCGCTGGCCGGAGGTGTATGCCGCCGGTGGAGCGCTGCTCGATCCGATGTGCGGCTCCGGCACGCTGCTGATCGAGGGCGCGTTGATGGCTGCCGACGTGGCGCCCGGCCTGCGCCGCGAATATTTCGGGTTCCTCGGCTGGCGGCAACACGACATCGCGCTATGGCGCGGTCTGCTGGAGGAGGCGAAGCAACGCGCCGAAACCGGCCTGCGCGGCCTGCGCAGCGTGTTCTTCGGCAGCGACGCCGATCCGCGCATGGTGCAGACGGCCAAACGCAACGCGCAGCAGGCGGGCGTTGCCGGGTTTTTCACGCTGGACAGACAGGATGTGGCGCACACCGCGCCGCCGCCAGGCGTCGATTGCGGCCTGGTCATCACCAACCCGCCATACGGTGAGCGGCTGGGCGAGCGCGCCGAGATGCCAAGGTTGTATCGCGTGCTGGGCGATACGCTGCGTGCGCATTTCACCGGCTGGCGTGCCGCCGTGCTGGCCGGCGATGTGGAGCTCGGCCGCGCCATGCAGCTGCACGCGGACAAGCGCTATGTGCTGTACAACGGCGCGCTGGAAACCGCGCTGCTGACGTTCGATCTGGGCAAGCGCGATGAGGCGCCGCGCGAACCGAAGCCGTTGTCGGCCGGCGCGCAGATGCTGAAGAACCGGCTGGAGAAAAACCTCAGGCATCTGCGCAAGCGGTTGATCCGCGAAGGCATCCACTGCTGGCGCATCTACGACCAGGATCTGCCCGAATACGCCGCCGCGATCGACATCTACGGCGACACCCGCGGCGACGATCACCTGCACATCCAGGAGTACCGCGCGCCGGCCGATGTTCCCGCCGACATCGCCCGTCTGCGCCTGCGCGAGATCGCCCGTGTCGCCGGCGAGGTACTTGGCGTGCCGCGCGAGCGCATCGCGATCAAGACCCGCGAGCGCGGCAAGGGCGGCTCCAAATACGGTCAGCTCGATCAGCGCAACGAATTCATCGAGGTGGAGGAGGCCGGCCTGAAATTTCTGGTCAACCTCACCGACTATCTCGATACCGGGCTGTTCCTCGACCACCGCCTGGTGCGCGCCAAGGTGCGCGAACTGGCCGCGGGCAGATGTTTCCTCAACCTGTTCGCCTACACCGCCACCGCCAGTGTGCACGCGGCGGCCGGCGGCGCACTGGAAACCACCAGCGTGGACCTGTCGGCCACCTACCTGGAGTGGGCCTCGCGCAATCTCGCGCTGAACGGCTTCAGCGGCGCCAGCCATCGCCTGATGCAGTTCGACGTGCCGGAATTCCTCGAGCGCGACCGCGGGCATTACGGGCTGATTTTTGTCGACCCGCCCACGTTTTCCAATTCCAGGCGTGCCGACGACTTCGACGTGCAGCGCGATCACGTCGAACTGCTCGATGCCTGCAACGAGCGGCTGACCCGCGACGGGGTGATCGTGTTTTCCAACAATTTCCGCCGCTTCAAGCTCGATCGCGAGAACCTGCAGCAACGTTTCGAGATCGAGGACTGGACCGTGCCGAGCATCCCGTTCGATTTCAGCCGCCGCGCCGACATCCACGGCTGCTGGTTGCTGCGGCGACGTGTGGCGGACACCGGTGTGAACCCCTGGGATACGGCCCGCATCAAAAAGTGAACACTTCAGTTCACATTAAGCCGGGCAAGCCGAGCATAGGCTCCGTAGCACAACGAGGAGAGCGGTCATGATCAAGCGTTTCAGCAGTGCGGGCAAGTTGCTGGCTTTGAGCGTTGCCGTGGCGGCTGCAGTGGCAATGCCGTTGAGCGCGTCTGCACACGGTCATGGTTTTCGCGGTGGCCATTATTACGGTGGCGGTCATGGCGGCTATTACGGTCGCGACCATGATGGGTACTGGAGCGGTGGACGCTGGATCGCCGGCGCCATTGTCACCGGTGCGGTGGTCGGTCTGGTCAGCGACGCCTTTCGCCCGGCGCCGGAGTACTACGGTCCTCCGGTTGTCTACAGCCGGCCGCGTACCGTGATCTACGAAGACGACCCGGTGGTGGTGCGTCGGCGCGTGATCGAGACCCGCACCGTGTATGAGGATCCCTACGACACGCGCTATATCCGCAGTTATGGCGATGACGATGACGGCGACTGAGCCGGCCTGTCCGGCAGGCTGCCGAGCATGACATTTGAAACAGCAGAGCCCGGCATGCCGGGCTCTGCCGTATGCGCGATAGATATCGCGGCTTCATCGATGGGAAGGCAGGGTCGTGGGCTGATCCGCAGCACTGCCATGATGCATGGCGTGGGCGCGCAATCGATCGAAACGGGCCTTGTCGATCCTGCTGACCGACTCGATCGCGCAAGGTGGCTGGCGGCGCGAACGCACGGTTTCGCCCACCTCGCCGCAGATGCGGCCGCGGTTGTTGACGGCATTGGACGGACTGGGCCGGAAGATCAGGCCGGCCGGCGGCATGCCCAGGCGTGGGCACGCACTGCGCAGCGTCACCAGGTAGCGCCTCGGGCCGGTACGCACGATGGCGGTGCGCGGATCGACGACATGCCATTCGTTGATCTGGCCGGTGTTGATACAATCAGCCGCCGGCAGCGGTTTTTGTGACTGGCCCGGCTCGGTGGCCTGTGCGGCACTGGCACCGATGGCGAGAGCAAGCAGCAGGATCGGGATGGTGATTTTCATGGGCGTTACCTCGTCTGTTCGGGTAATGCGCGTGCAGTGAAGCAGTCCGGGCGACCCGCATGCCGGCCATTGCGGCGCGGGCATGCGGCAAGGTTCACTGCAAAGTATCTGCCATCTTCATATCACGAGAAGTGAACGGTTGGGACGGCATGCTGGCAGACATGTTCTTGAATCACCCACGTTGCATGGTCCCAGGTACTTCAGGCAGGTCCGCTACCGTGCAAGTGACCACGCAATGACGGTCGGGCACGCATCCGCGCCAGCAAGCATGGCAGTGCGATTCCGCCGGGTACGCCAACGGACGTCGGAGTTGTGCGCCCGCCTGAGTGCCGAGGATCTGCAGGTGCAGTCGATGCCCGACGCCAGTCCTGGCAAATGGCATCTGGCACATACCAGCTGGTTTTTCGAGAAGTTCGTGCTTGGCCGCGATCCGGCGTATCGACCGCGCGATCCGGCATGGCATTATCTGTTCAACTCCTACTATCAGTCGGCCGGGCCGATCTATGCCAGGCCGCAGCGTGGACTGCTGACCAGGCCGTCGCTGGACGAAGTGCTCGGCTACCGGCGCTTCGTCGACGCTGCAGTCAGCGAGCTGCTGGACCGCGACGAGGTCCCGGAACTGGCCATGCTGGTCGAGCTGGGCCTGCAGCACGAGCAACAGCACCAGGAGTTGCTGCTGACCGACATCAAGCACGCGTTCTGGTGCAACCCCTTGCTGCCGGCGTATCGCGAACCGATCGCCGCCGCGGCGGGTGCGAAAGCGGTACCGCTGTGCTTTGTCGGCGGCCGCGAAGGCATTGTCGAAATCGGCCGCCGCGGCGAGGGCTTTGCGTTCGACAACGAAACCCCGCGGCACCGCACGCTGCTGCAACCCCACGCCCTGGCCAACCGCCTGGTGACCAATGCCGAATATCTGGCGTTCGTGCGCGAAGGCGGCTATCGCGAACCGGGCCTGTGGCTGTCCGACGGCTGGGCCATGGTGCAGCGTGAGGGTTGGCAGCATCCGTTGTACTGGCAGAGCGACCTGGACAGCGAGTTCACGCTTGCCGGCGTGCGCGCCATCGAGCCGCATGAGCCGGTGTGTCACCTCAGCTATTACGAAGCGGAGGCATTCGCCCGCTGGGCCGGCGCCCGGTTGCCGACCGAGGCCGAATGGGAATCGGCGGCGCAAGGTGCCGCCATCAGCGGCGACCTGCAGGACGAGCGGCGTTTTCATCCGCATGCCGCCCCTGCCGGCGATGGCCTGCTGCAGTTGTATGGCGATGCATGGGAGTGGACCGCCTCGCCGTACGTCAGCTATCCGGGCTTTCATCCGCTGCCCGGCACGCTGGGCGAATACAATGGCAAGTTCATGTGCGGGCAGTGGGTGTTGCGTGGTGGTTCCTGCGTCACGCCACGCGATCACCTGCGTGCCAGCTACCGCAATTTCTTTCCGCCCCACGCCCGCTGGCAATTTGCCGGGCTAAGACTGGGAAATGACCGATGAGTGTGCAACCGGGTGATATCCGCGATGACGACGACCGCCGCCCTCCCGTCGACGAGTTGCTTGAGATAGCCCAGCACGGGCTTGGCCTGCACCCCAAGCGACTGCCGTCGTGGTTGTTCTACGACGAGCGCGGCTCGCGGTTGTTCGAGCAGATTTGCGAACAGCCGGAGTATTACCTCACCCGCTGCGAAATCGCGTTGATGGAAGCGCAGGCCGGCAGCATCGCCGACACCCTGGGCAGCGAAGTGCGGCTGGTCGAATACGGCAGCGGCAACGCGCAAAAGACCCACATCCTGCTGCAGCATCTGCATGCGCCGGTCAGCTACGTGCCGGTGGAGATTTCACCCGAGCCGCTGCGGCAGAGTGTCGTGCGGCTGGCCGGGGAGTTTCCGCAGCTGCCGCTGCAGCCGCTGTGCGCCGACTTCAGCAAGCCGTTGCGGCTGCCGATCCCGCCGCGCGCGCCGCGCCGGACGGTGTTGTATTTTCCGGGGTCCACCATCGGCAATTTCGAGACCCGCGAGGCGGTCACTCTGTTGCGCAAGATGCGCAACGAGATGGGCAACGACGGCGGCATCCTGATCGGTGTGGATCTGAAGAAGGACCCCGCACTGATCGATGCGGCCTACAACGACCGCGCCGGCGTCACGGCGGCGTTCACCCTCAACATGCTGGCTCGTTTGAACCGCGAGATCGGCAGCGACTTCGAGCTGTCGGCCTATGCCCATCGCGCGCATTACAACCCGATGGCCGGGCGCATCGAAACCCATATCGTCAGCCGCCGCGAGCAACAGGTCAGGGTGGGCCGCATGCGCGTCGCGTTCGGCGAAGGGGAGACGATCCAGGTCGAGTACAGCTACAAATATTCGCTGGACGAATTCGCCGCGCTGGCAGCCAGGGCCGGGCTGGCGGTACTTCAGGCATGGACCGATCCGGCGGGGATGTTCAGCGTGCAATACCTGGTGCGTGCGAGCGTGGTGTCCCGCTGAAGCTCCGCGTGATGGCCGATGTCCGATAGCCCGGTTCGCCGGCCGCTCGACCACCGCGATCGGTGCGGCGATCGAGCGGCGGCGGGAAGCCGGACCCGAGGTTTGCGGCTTCCGGGAGGCAACCGGCGAGGGGCGTTCTACTTGCCGCCTTTCCCGCCGATATCCACGAAAGGCACGGCGCCATTGCCGCCGACGTACTGCGGCAGGATGCCGTTCCAGTGCTGGATGGCATAGAACTTCGTGTATTGCGGGTTGGCCTGCATGGCCTGGCCGACCAGCGCGATCGCCTTGGCCTGCGCGGTCGCTTCCAGCACGGTGGATTCGGCGATGCCCTTGGCGGCCTCGATCTTCGCCTGCGCCTCGGCCTGGGCGGTGACGGTTTTCTGTTCGCCCTCGTACTTGCGCTGCAGCACGGTGTTCTGCGCCTGCACGGCCTGGGCCTTTGCCTTGACCGCGTTCTCGACCGACTCGGCGAACACCGGCGAGTAGCGGATCGAGGTGAGCTGCACGTCGACCACGTTGATGCCGAACAGGCGGCCCAGCGCATCGGCGATCTCCTTCTTCATCTGCGCGGTGATCTGGGTGCGCGAATCGGAGATGTTCAGCGTGTTGTATTTGGCGAATACGGCCAGCGCGCGATCACGCACCACCGGCACGATCGTGGCGTCGATGTCGGTGTTGCCGGCGCGGCCCACGTCATAGAGCAGGTGCAGTACCGCGGAGGCCGGAACCTGGTAGATGACCGAGATCGAGATCGCGACCGCCTGGTTGTCGTTCGTGTACACCGACAGTTCGGGCAGCAGGTAGGTGGACTGCGAAGTCTGCAGGTAGTCGACATCCTCCAGGAAGGGCACCTTGAAGTGCACGCCGGTGCCCAGCGGCTGCTTGGTGGTGACCGTGCCGCCCATCCAGCGGATCGCCGCCATCTGGTTCGGCGGCACCACGAAGAACGAACCGGACAGCAGGGCGATGATCAGCAGGGCGGGGACGATCAGGCGCAGCGACGAGCCTGGCATGTTCAGCGGTTGACGCATGGGTGCAGACCCCTTGTCGGATAATCGAACGGTTGATGGCGCACTGAATCGCCGGTGGTGCCGGCTTCCGTGCAGATCGGCCGGCAGCATGGCTGTCGGCAGCCCGCGCAGAGTCTGCCATGAAACGTCTTTCATCACACGGCAGCTGTGCCCGCCGGATCCAGTGCTGCGAGAGTGCATGCGGATCAAGGCGGGCCGGTTTCGGGCGGTACGGGCACGGCCATTCATGTCTAATGGCGGCGCCGCCGCCCTCAGTGCAGCTCGATCACCACCAGTCCCTGCGGTGGAATGCCGATTTCGAACTTGCCCTTGCTCACAGCCACCTGCCCGGGCGCCGCCAGCCTGCCGGCGGCGCGCAGCCGGGCGATCTGCTCGCGGCTGGGCGCGTCGGGGCGGCCCATCCGGTCGAACAGGGCAACGGCGTTGCCGTGGGTTTCGTCGAGCCGCCACACGATGGCATGCGCACCGGGGG
This sequence comes from Lysobacteraceae bacterium, assembly GCA_028871555.1. Lineage (GTDB taxonomy): Bacteria > Pseudomonadota > Gammaproteobacteria > Xanthomonadales > Rhodanobacteraceae > Rhodanobacter. The sequence goes on along the minus strand of JAGWNA010000004.1, from coordinate 80,931 downwards.
CGAGGTGCTTCACGTCGATGCGGAAATGCTTCGGTGCGCCGTGCGGTTTCCCTGGCGTGTAGCTGGCGCTCTTGCCGACCGGCGGGGCATAGTTCCACAGCGCCATGACGAGGGTGCCGTCGGCGCGCCGGGTGGCCAGGGCCGAATCCGAGTCGACCTCGAGCCGCGTGTCGCCCAGCTTGTGCAGCAGCGCGAATGCGTTGAAGGCCGGCTTGTCGATGCGGTCGGCGGCGATCAGGCCGAAGCCGCCGTAGAACGGGTTGCGCACCACGCCCTGTTCCTCGAACACGTCGGAGAACGACCAGTAGCTCATGATCTCGACCTTGCCCGCGCATTCGCGGATGGTGTTGGCCATCCACGGACCCATGAACACGGTGTCGGTGACGTTGGGCAGGTTGGCGTAGCTGGCGTTGTACTCGCTGAAGACCAGCGGCATGTGCGGATACGGCGAGGCGGCGATTTCCCGGTGCACCTTGTCCACCGTGCGGCAGACCATGTCGCGGCGCGGGATGTTTTCGCTGGTGTGGAACACGTTGTCGGCGGTGTCGTCGCCGTAGACGTGGGTGCTGACGAAATCCACCGGCACGCTGTCCTTCTTCGCATGCGCGAGGAAGTCGGTGGCCCAGGCGCCTTGCGCCGTCGACGGGCCGCCCACGCGGATGCGCGGGCTGACCGCCTTGAGCGCGCGCGCGGTGTGGTCGTACAGGGTGAAGTAGGTGGGCTGCGCGGGCTTGCCGGCCCAGAAGCCGATGTTGGGCTCGTTCCACACCTCGAAGTACCAGCTGGCCACTTCATCGATGCCGTAGCGAGCCACCAGGTGCCGTGCGAAGGCGCCGATCATCGCGTCCCATTCGGCGTAGTTTTTCGGCGGTGCGATGTTCGGGTGGTACCAGAATTCCTGCAGCGCCTTCGGGTCGGCACTCAGTGCCGGCGGCATGAAGCTCAGCTCGACGAAGGGTTTGATGTGGTGCTCCAGCAGACCGTCGTAGATCTGGTCGACGTAGGAGAAGTTGTAGCTGATCGTACCGTCCGGGCCGCGGCGCACCAGGCCCACGTCGTCGTCGAAGATGCCGTGGAAGCGGATGTAGCCGAAGCCGGTGGCCCGGTGCACCGCATCGAGATCCCTGCGATAGTCGTCGCGCAGGGCCAGCGAGGCGCGGCCGGAGCCGAACATCTGTTCCCAGAAGTGCGGGAAGGGCGTGCCTCGAGCCTGCGCATCGATGTGGAGATGCACCGTGTCCGGCGCGGCGGCGATCGCATTGCCGGCGATCAGCGCGACCGCGAAGATGCCGAGGAGCAGGCGGCGGATCGTGGTTGGACGAGTCATCGGGATTCCTTGTCGTCAGGCGGGGCGGGGTCGGTTCGGCCCGTTCGGAGAATGGCGATGTAAACGTTTACGTTTTCGATGTGCCAGTCTCTTACAGTCGGCCTGCGCCGTCCAGTGATATGTCTGAATGGATTGCCGATCGATTGCCTGTGTCACGGAAATCAGGGCGGCACGCACCCGCGGTGCCGCTCCGGTGACCACCTGCCCGCTGCGACTGGAGCACTCGCTGCTGAACTTCACCGGCGGCGTGAACTGCAACAGGACCGACATCCTGTCGATCGCTCCCAACCCCGCGCAACTGGGTCTGGCGGGCTGACCCTGCCGGTCATCACTGGCCGCCGGTTACTAAAAGCGCGCAGCGACGTGCGGGCAGCGGCGGATGTCCCGGCAGGCGTGGCCTGCGTGTGCATGGACGGTGGGGAGATTGCCGCCGGTTCGTTTGTGCCGGGCAGGCGCGGGGCAGGTCGTCCGGCGCGAGCGGGAGCCTTCACGTAAAGGTCCGGATCGAAACGTGGTTGGCCACGGCGGGGCCGCCTGCGGCCTGCCTGGTGGAGCCGGTGGTGATCGATGGGGTGCCATCCGTGCCGGCGGTGAAAAAAACGGGAGCAGCTTCAGCTTCGATGTCGTGCCGCTGACAGGATGTCCGTGGTGGCTGAAACTGCTCCCGCTGGGGAAATCTTGCGTCTGGCTACTGGGTGAGGATGGCTCCGTAGTGGCCGTTGACGGTGACCGTCACCTGGCCGTTCTGCACGCTGTACTGCTGACCCGACAGCTGGTCGGTGACCGTGCTGCCGTCGGTCATGCTCAGCTGCCAGACCGGCAGCGTCACCGTGTGGCTGGTGCTGTCGTTGTTGAGCGCCACCGCGATGCGGTTGGTGGCATCGAAGCGGCCGTAGGCATAGATCTGGTTGGCGTTGTCGGTGACCAGCGTGATGAACGAGCCGGTGCGCAGGGCCGGGTAGGCGCGGCGGATCGCGGTGAGCTTGCCCGTAAGCGCTACCGCGCTGTTGGTTCTGCTGCCGGTGTTCCAGTCGAAGGTGCGGCGGTTGTCCGGATCGGCGCCGCCCTGCATGCCGTACTCGTCGCCGTAGTAGATCGTCGGCGTGCCGACGTAGGTCATCTGGAAGATCAGCGCGAGATAGGTTTTCCAGATGTCGCCGCCGGCGCGGGTCGCAAAGCGCGGGATGTCGTGGCTGGACAGGAAGTTGGTCATCGTCTGCTGCACGTTGCCGGGAATGTCGGCGCGCGTGCCGTGCAGCCAGGCATCGAAGGTGGTGGTGTCGATGCGGTTGGGGTTGTCGCCCTCGTCCCGGCCGGTGATCCAGCGCGAGACCGGGTCGGTGAAGCCGTTGTAGTTCATGGCGCCGTCCCACTGGTCGCCGTTGTCGACCCAGGGGCCGGCCACGCCCCAGTACTCGCCGAGGATCTCGGCGTTCGGGTTGACCGACTTCACCGCGCTGCGCAGTTCGCGCATGATCTGGTGATTGGTGTCGTCACTGCCGCCGTTGCCGCCCGCGTCGATGTACTGCGCAGCGTCCAGCCGCCAGCCGTCGATGCGCCAGGACGGCCCCAGGTAGGTCTGCACCACCGAATGGCGGCTGCCGTAGATGGCCTGGCGGACCGCCGATCCGCTGGCGCCGTAGTCGAGCTTGGGCAACGTGTCGAAGCCGAGGAAGCTGGAATAGCTCTGCGGCCACTGCTGGAACGTGTAGAAGCCGAACCATGGGCTCTGCTGCGACTCGTAGGCGCCGTCGCTGCGCCACCAGTGGTACTTGTCGAACCACTTGCTGGCGTCGCCGGTGTGGTTGAACACGCCGTCGAGCACGATGTAGCCATGCTCGCCGTGCTCGCGCTCGTGCACATCGTGGATCAGCCGGCGCAGGCTGCCGTTGCTGCCGAAGGCGGGATCGACGCGGTAATAGTCGGCCACGTCGTACTTGTGCACGCTCGGAGCCAGGAAGATCGGGTTGAGATACAGGATGTCGGCGCCGACCGTGTCCTCGATGTAGCCGAGCTTGTCGGTGATGCCGGCCAGGTCGCCGCCGAAGAACACCAGGTTGTTGTCGCCCCCCGGTCCGGCGAACACGCTGCTGCCCCAGGCGTGTTTCTCGGTGCAGTGGCTCTTGTAGCAGTACTGCCCGGTCTGCACGTCGTTGCGCGGGTTGCCGTTGTAGAAGCGGTCCGGAAAGATCTGGTACATCACGCCGTTCTTCATCCAGTCCGGAGTCTTGAAGCCGGGGATCACGAAGAAGTCGCCGAACGGCTGCTCGCTGTCCGAGATGCCCTGCGCGTCGTACCAGACGGTCTTGCTGCCGTCGTTGATCTGGAAGCGGTAGTACTTTTCCGAGGCGCTGGCCGGAATCGTGCCCTGCCACAGATCGAAGGTGCCGGTAGCGTCGTTGCGCACCCAGTGCATCGGCACCCAGTGGAACTGGTTGTCGCCGCTGTCGTAGTACTTGATGTTGGCGCTGGTGATGTCGCCCTTGAAGGTGCGCAAGGTCAGCGTCACCGGCTGCGTGGCGGTCGGTTCCGGCGCACTGTCGAACAACGTGCCCTGATCGTGGAACAGGCCGTTCCATTCCACGTTGTTGTCGTTGCTCGCCGCCCTGGCCGTGGCGGGCAGCAAGCCGGCGACCAGTGTTGCGCACAGTGCCAGCCACAGCGCCATCCGGGCGCCGCGGGTTGCGTTGCGATGATCGAGCGTACCGTGATCGAACATGGCTCGTGTCCTCTGTCGGTGGGCGCTGCGAACGCACACGCCCGGGATCGTGCCGGCCCGGCGCACGGGCCGGTCCGGTAGACGCGCCGCCGGCCCCTGCCGGCGGCGCGTGAAGCAGCGGGGCGGCGCTCGGTGACCGGCTGCGCCACTTGCCCTGCGGTTACTGCGTCAGGATCACGCCATAGTGGCCGTTGACGGTGACCGTCACCTGGCCGTTCTGCACGCTGTACTGCTGGCCCGACAGCTGGTCGGTGACCGTGCTGCCGTTGGTCATGCTCAGCTGCCAGACCGGCACCGTGATCGTGTGCCCGATGCTGTCGTTGTTCAGCGCCACCGCGATGCGGTTGGTGGCATCGAAGCGGCCGTAGGCGTACAGCTTGTTGGTGTCGTCGGTCAGCAGGGTCATGAACGAGCCCGTGCGCAGAGCCGGGTAGGCCTTGCGGATCGCGGTCAGTTTCTGGGTCAACGCCACCGCGCTGTTGGTGATGCTGCCGACGGTCCAGTCGAACGTGCGGCGGTTGTCCGGATCGGCGCCGCCCTGCATGCCGTACTCGTCGCCGTAGTAGATCGTCGGCGTGCCGACGTAGGTCATCTGGAAGATCAGCGCGATGTAGGTCTTCCAGATGTCGCCGCCGGCGCGGCCGCCGAAGCGGGTGATGTCGTGGCTGGACAGGAAGTTGCTCATCACCTGCTGCACATCGGTGGGATAGTTGGCCCGGGTGCCGTGCAGCCAGCTGTCGAACTGGGAGACCGGGATCGAGGCGGCGTTGCCGCTGTAATCCTTGCCGGTGATCCATTCCGAGACCGGCTGGGTGAAGCCGTCGTAGTTCATCGCGCCGTCCCACTCGGTGCCGTTGTCGGTCCACGGGCCGGCGTTGCCCCAGAATTCGCCGAGGATGTCGGCGTTCGGGTTCACCGATTTCACCGCGTTGCGCAGCTCGGCCATGATCTGGTGATTGGTGGCGTCGCTGCCGTTGCCGCCGCCGGCGTCGAGGTACTGCGCGGCATCCAGGCGCCAGCCGTCGATCGAGTACGGCGACTTCAGGTAGGTCTGCACCACCGAGGTGGACGAGCCGTAGATCGCGTTGCGCACCGCCGAGCCGCTGCTGCCGTAGTCGAGCTTCGGCATCGAGGAGAAGCCGAAGAACGCCGAATAGGTATTGGGCCAGCTCTGGAAGGTGTAGTAGCCGTAGGTGGGGCTGGACTGCGACTCGTAGGCGCCGGTGATGCTGGGCCACCAGTTGTAGCGGTCGAACCACTTGTGGGTGTCGCCGGTGTGGTTGAACACGCCGTCGAGAACCAGGTAGCCCTTCGGGCCGTTGCCGGTCGAGTGGATGTCGGCGCTCAGCGTCTGCAGCGTGCTGTTGCTGCCGAACGCCGGGTCCACCGTCATGTAGTCCTCGGTGTCGTATTTGTGGTTGCTCGGCGAGAGGAAGATCGGGTTGAGGTAGATGATGTTCGCGCCGACGGTGTTCTTGATGTAGCCGAGCTTCTGGTCGACGCCGGCGAGGTCGCCGCCGAAGAACACGGCGGTGTTGCAGCCGTTGACGTTGGCGTAGACGCTGGTGCCCCAGGCGTGCTGCTCGGTGGCGCAGCCGGCGTAGGTGTACTGGCCGTTGGTGACGTCGTTGCCGGTATTGCCGTTGTAGAAGCGGTCCGGGAAGATCTGGTACATCACGCCGTTCTTCATCCACGACGGCGTGGTGAAGCCGGGGATGATGAAGAAGTCGCCGGAGCTGGGTTCGGACGAAGTGATGCCGGCCGCGTTGTACCAGGCGGTGGCGGTGCCGTCGTTGATCTGGAAGCGGTAGTACTTCTCCGATGCGCTGGCCGGAATGGTGCCTTTCCAGTAGTCGAAGTCGCCGGTGGCATCGTTGGACGACCAGCTCATGGCCACCCAGTGGAAGGAGTGATCGGCGCTGTCGTAGTACTTGATGTTGGCGCCGGTGATGTCGCCCTTGAAGGTGCGCATGGTCAGCGTGACAGCCTGGGTGGACGTCGGCTCGACATGGTTGTCGTACAGCGGCCCCTGATCGTGGAACAGGCCGGCCCACTCCACGTTGTTGTCGTTGCTGGCGGCCTGTGCCAGGTTGCCCAGCGAGGGCAGGGTATAAAGTGCCAGCGTCGTGCTGATCGCGATCGTCAGTGCGGACTTCGATCCGCGTTTCGTTTTCCGGTCATTGTTCATTCAACGTACCTCCCTACGGTGAAAAACATGGCGGAGTCATGCGTGCATGAACCCCCGCCGCGCAAAAACCTGGATGGCGGACTACCGCGGCAGGGTCAGCCTGATGCGTTCTGCCGTCGCCGCCGCCATACGCACATAGGTGACCGGGCCGAAGCGGTCGCGGCCGGTAGCCCAGCCCTCGCCCCTGCTCCCGCGCAACGCTTCGGGACCGGCCATCCGGGTCATGGCCTTGCCATCGGCGGTGACGGCAGCGGCGGCTCCCGCGTGGATCTGCAGCAGGTAGAACCGCAGTGCGGGTTTGAAGCTTCCCGTGGCGGCGCCGGTATCGAACACGACCGTGTGGCCGTGCCGCTGCACGGTCAGTGTCTGCAGGAAGTACGCACCGTGTTCGTAGCCATAGTCGCTGCCGTCGTCGTCGTAATAGGCGAAGCTGCTGCGCCGGGCGGCGGGGAAGACTTCCACCGTCAGCCCGGTCAGCGGCTTCTCGCCCACGTAGTCCATCGGCGGCTGCAGCGGGATGATCGCGCCGGCACGGATGTACAGCGGGATGTCGCTCCAGCCCTTCGCGTCCGTCGTGTGCACGATGGTCCGTCCGCCCGCGTAGCGCTTGCCGCTGAACCAGTCGGTCCACTCGCCGGCGGGCAGGTAGATGGACTTTTCCCGCTGGCCCTGCCGCACCACCGGCGAGACCAGCAGGTAATCGCCGAACAGCCAGCTGCCGATCTCGTTGCGCAGCTTCGGATCGTGCGGCCAGTCGAACAGCAGCGGGCGCACCAGGCCCACGCCGTCGACATGGCGACGGTATTCGTAGCTGTAGATGTACGGGATCAGCGCGTAGCGCAGGCGTATCGCGGCGGTGGCGGCCTTTTCCGCCACCGGCCCGTATACCCACGGCTGGCGCTTCTCGCCGAACACGCCATGCACGCGGAAGATCGGGGTGAACGCGCCGAACTCGATCCAGCGCGCGTAGTTCTCGTCGCCGGGATGACCTTTGAAGCCGCCGCCGTCCATGCCCCACTGCATCGCACCGACGTTGATCGCGCTGAGCATGCGCTGGCGCTGGCCGGCCATGCTGGCGAAACCGGTGGGGATGTCGCCCGACCACAGGCCGTAGGCATAGCGCTGCGCACCGAGGTAGAAGTTGCGGTTGATCGACCACACGCGCTCGGGCGAATACGCGCGTTGGCCGTCGTACAGCGCACGCTCCATGTTGGTGAACTGGGTGTCGCTGCCGATGTCGTCGGCCTCGTCGTTCCACCAGCCGGCGATGCCGGTGTCGAACGAGTGCTTCAGCGCGTCGTTGAAGAACCACGCGCGCACCGCGCTCTGGTCGAAGTCGAGTTCGCGCACCGGCTTGTGCGAGAAGTAGTCCGGCGCAGCCTTGCTGGCGGACGACCAGAAGCCGTGCGCGGTGGCGTAGCGGCCTTCGACCGTGTCGGTATGTATGCGCGGCTTCATGATGCCGGTGAGGTGCATGCCGCGGGCATCGAGCTCGCGTTTCAGCTTGCCGCTGGGGCCATCCGGAAACTTTGCCGTGTTCCAGCGGAACTCGCCCCAGTTCTCGCCCCAGGCCTTCCAGTCGAAGTCGAGGGTGAAGTTGTCGATAGGGATGTGCTTGCTGCGGTAGGTGTCGACGATGTCGAGCAGTTCCTTCTCGTCGATGCCCCACTGGCTGTTGGTGAAGCCCATCGCCCATTTCGGGAACAGCGGCGAGTGGCCGCTGAGCTGCGCCACGTCGCCGAAGATCTGTGTGGGCGTGCCGATCAGGATGTAGTAGTCGAGATCTTTCCGCGAGGTGCCGCTGACCGTGATGGTGGTCGGCTGCAGTGCGAACGTGGCGCCGAGGGTATCGACCAGTACGCCGTAGCCGCTGGTGCTCCAAACGAACGGTGCGCCCGCATGGCCCTGCTCGCCGGCGGCGGCCACCTGCGTGCCCTGCCGCAGCAGGCCGCTGGTGGCGGCTTCGGTCGCGTTGTAGCCGCCGATGCCGTACAGCGCATCCGGCTTGGCGTGCTGCAGGATCAGCTCGCCGTGCGCCAGTGCGGCCAGGTCGGCCTGCAACAGGCGATGCTGCTGCGCATCCTCGACCAGCAACCGGCCGGTGCGCTTGTCCCAGCGAACCGATGCGCGATCGGACGCAAGACTCGGGTTGCCGGCACCGTCATCGGCATGCACCCGGTCGAATGCGGGGAGCGCAGTCTTGCCGTCGATCACCAGCGACGGTGCACTGGTGTGGCCATCGGGTTCGAAGTGGACGTGCACGATGCCGGGTGCGAGGAAGCGGACGGCGATGTCATCCGGGCCCATGCCGATGGCGATGCCGTGATCGACGATGTGCGCTGTCGCGGCCGCCGGCGCCGGCTCGGCGTCGAGTGCGCCAGCGCCGCCGATCAGGGCGAGCGCCAGCACAAACCGCAGCCAACCTGCCGACCGGCCGCACTTGCCTGGACGGATGGGTTTCGTCATCGCATCGAACTCCTGTACGCGCTGCGGCGTCAACGCAGGATCGCCGTGGTGTAGGCCGGCATCCGCAGGCGGCCGTGGTCCAGCGTGACGCCGGGCCGACTCTGCAGCAGCAGGGCATCGAAGCGGTGTCCGTGGATGTCGCCCAGAGCGATGGTCTGCGCCGTGTGCGAAAGGTTGTGGACCACCAGCACGCGGCTGCCGGCGTCCTCGAGTTCGTAGGCCAGCAGGTGTCCGCTGGCCATCGGCACAGCGCGGATGCGGCCGTCGCGCAGCGCACTGACCTGCGCGCGCCAGTGGATCAGCATCGTGTAGTCATGCAGCAGCGAGTCGGGGTCCGCCTGCTCGGCGGCGACGGATACGTCGCCGCCCTGTTTCGCCGTCGACGCCTTCCAGCGCGTTTCGCCCGGCGCATCGGTGGCGCGCTGCCAGCGCATCGGCTCGCGCAGGTCCGGGTCGGGCTTGACGCCGCGCATGCCGAGCTCCTCGCCGTAGTACACGAAGGGGTGGCCGGGCAGGGTAAGCAGCAGCGCGGCGGCCATCCGCATGTGCGCCGGGTTGCCGCCGAGCTGGCTCATCACGCGGTTCTGGTCGTGGTTGGACAGGAACGTGGCGTCGACTCCGTATCGCCCGGCGCTGGCGCGGAAGGCGGCGTCGGTCCGTTCCAGCCATGGCCCGAGATCGCCGGCCTTCTCGCTGTTTGCAGCCTCGATCAGGCGCGTGGCCAGCGGAAAGTCGAACACCGCACTGAGCGTGCCGAACCACGGCGCCAGCTGTGCCGGGGTATTCTCGGTGACCTCGCCGACCACATAGGCGTGCGGGTTCACCTGCCGCACGCCCCGCATGAACTGCTGCCACCAGGCGAGGTTTTCGCGCAGTACCGCGGGGTCGCCTTCCTGCGAGGCGAAGTTGAGGTAGATATGGCGCGCCGCGTCGAGCCGGAAGCCGTCGACGCCCTTGCGCATCCAGAACCGGCCAACCTGCACCATCGCCTCGCGCACGGCGGGCGTGTCGTAGTTCAGGTCCGGCATGCCGGGGGAGAAGATGCCCAGGTAATGGCGGCCGTCCGGCAGCGCCTGCCAGGCCTTGTCGCCGGCCGCGCTGCGGGCGGCCAGGTCGGTGCCGGGCGTGGCCCAGCTGTACCAGTCGTGGTGGGGATCGTGCGGATTGCGCGCGGCGAGGAACCAGGGGTGCCGGCTGCTGGTGTGGTTGATCACCAGGTCGATGATCACCTTGATGCCGCGCTCGTGCGCCGCGGCCAGCAGGCGCTGGAAATCGGCCATGCTGCCGTACTGCGGGTTGATCGCTTCGTAGTCGGTGACGTCGTAGCCGTGGTAGCTGGGCGAGGGGTTGATCGGCATCAGCCAGATGCCGCTGATGCCCAGCGACTTCAGATAGTCGAGCTTCGCGGTGACGCCGTTGAGGTCGCCGATGCCGTCGCCGTCGCTGTCGTCGAACGAGCGCACGAAGATCTCGTACCAGACGCCGGAGGACGCCGGCCGGTGCGAGGCGTTCGTCACCGCGGCGTTTGCCGGCGCGGTCCGCGCGAACGATGCGGGAGTCATCGCCGGTGACAGCAGCAGTGCCGCACTGAGGATGATCGATGCAACGGGAACAGATCGGATCACCAGGAACTCCGGCAGGTGCGGGGGGGAGAGTTGTCGGTGTGGCACCGGGGCTTGCATGCGCTTTGCGGCTGACGCGCGGGTGGCTCCAGTGCCTGATCCATGTTAGGCCGGCGTGCTTGTCGCGCGGCGATATCTGCATACGTATTCATGCGGCAAAGGCGCAGTTTTTCGTGTTGCGGCGCAAGGCGATTCCGGCGTCGGCGCCGGCGCATCCGCTACGATGACCGCACCGGCACGATGGGGGAGGCAATGAACGGCACCGACACTTTCCTGATCGCGATGATGATCATCTTCGGCGTGCCGTACCTGGTCTGGCGCGTGGCGCGCACCGATTACTACGCGCCGCTGGTGGTGGTGCAGATCCTCACCGGCATCGTGCTCGGTCCCGGCCTGCTCGGCGCGGCGTTTGCGCATTACTACGAGACGGTGTTCAGCCCGCCGGTGATCCAGGCGCTCAACGGCGTGGCCTGGTGGGCGGTGATGTTGTTCGTGTGGATCGCCGGGATCGAGCTCGATCTGGAGCAGGTCTGGATCCGGCGGCGCGAATGCGGCATCACCGCGGGCTTCGCCCTGGGCGTGCCGTTGCTGTTCGGCTGCTGCGCCGCGATCGGCCTGCTGCTGTGGCGCGGCGGATGGATCGGCGCGGCGGCCGCGCCCTGGCAGTTCGTGCTCGGCGTGGGCATGGCCTGCGCGGTGACCGCGCTGCCGATCCTGATCCTGCTGATGGAAAAGCTGGACATCCTGCGCGCGCCGCTTGGCCAGCGCGTGCTGCGCTATGCCAGTCTCGACGACGTGGCGATCTGGGGCGTGCTGGCGGTGATCCTGCTCGACTGGCAACGCGTCGGCAGGCAGCTGCTGTTCCTGTTGCTGTTTGCGGTGGCGGCGTACCTGTTCCGGCGAATGATGCGGCGGCTGGCCGAGGCCGATCGCTGGTATGTGGCGCTGGTCTGGCTGGCCGCATGCGGTTTTGCCGCCGACCGCGCCGGCCTGCATTTCATGGTGGGTGCCTTTCTTGCCGGCGCGGCGACCGACAGCCGCTGCTTCGACCAACCGCGCATGGATCTGCTGCGCCAGCATGTGTTGCTCGTGGTGATGCCGGTGTTCTTCCTGTCCACCGGCTTGCGCACCAGCTGGTCGGTGGGTGGCGCCGCGGTGTTCATCGCCGCCGCGCTGCTGCTGGCGGCGGCGGTCGGCGGCAAACTGGCCGGCGCGCAGCTGGCCGGCCGCCGGCTCGGCTGGGCGAAGGGCGAGGCATCGCTGATCGGCTGGCTGCTGCAGACCAAGGCGCTGATCATGATCATCTTCGTCGATATCCTGCTGGACCGGCAGCTGATCACCGGTGCCACCTTCACCGCGCTGTTGCTGATGGCGGTGGCCAGCACCATGCTGACGATGCCGATGGCGGCGCCGCGCCTGCGCGCCGTCGGCCAGGTTGCCGCGGGCACAGCCGGCCGCGCGGAAGATTCCCGACTCAACGAAACGGAAACCCTGACATGACTGACCGCCGCATACGCCGCATCGTGATCGTGGGCGGCGGCACCGCCGGCTGGATGACCGCCGCGGCACTGGCCAACGCGCTGCAAGGCAACTGCCGGATCGATCTGGTCGAGTCGCAGGAGATCGGCAGCATCGGCGTCGGCGAGGCCACGATTCCGCCGATCAAGCTGTTCAACCACATCCTGGGCATCGATGAAAATGCGTTCCTGGCGGCCACCCAGGGCACCTTCAAGCTCGGCATCGAGTTCGTCGACTGGACCTGCGGCGGGCAACGCTACTTTCATCCGTTCGGCCAGTTCGGCACCGAGTTCGATACCGTGCCGCTGCATCATTACTGGTTGCGCGAGCGCGAGCGCGGCGACCACACGCCGCTGCAGGATTACGCGCTGGCATGGGCGGCCGCCAAAGCCGGCAAGTTCGACCTGCCGGTGGCCGATCGCCGTCAGGTGCTGTCCTCGCTCGACTATGCCTATCACTTCGACGCCAGCCTGTACGCGGGTTTCCTGCGCAACTATGCCGAGCAGCGTGGCGTTCGGCGGACCGAGGGCAAGGTGGTGGACATCACCCTGCGCGGAGACGACGGCCTGATCCAGGGCGTGACGCTGGACGGCGGCACGGCGATCGAGGGCGACCTGTTCATCGACTGCTCCGGTTTTCGCGGCCTGCTGATCGAGGGCGCGCTGAAGACCGGCTACGACGACTGGACGCACTGGCTGCCGTGCGATCGCGCGGTGGCGGTGGCCTGCACCCACCGCGCCGAGTTGACGCCGTACACGCGCTCCACGGCGCACGCCGCCGGTTGGCAGTGGCGCATCCCGCTGCAGCACCGGATGGGCAACGGCCACGTGTACTGCAGCCAGTTCATCAGCGATGACGAGGCCACGGCGACGCTGCTGGACAACCTGGAGGGCGAGCCGCTGGGCTCGCCGCGGCAATTGCGCTTCAGTGCCGGACGGCGCAGGCGGTCATGGAACCGCAACTGCGTGGCGATCGGTCTCTCGGCCGGTTTCATGGAGCCGCTGGAGTCGACCAGCATCCATCTGATCCAGACCGCCATCAGCCGGCTTCTGGCGTTGTTTCCCGACCGCGATTTCGACCCCATCGCGGCGCAGGAATACAACCGCCTCACGCATACCGAGTACGAGCGCATCCGCGACTTCCTGATCCTGCACTATCACGCGGTGCGGCGCGACGAGCCGCTTTGGCGGCGGACGGCGACGATGTCGATTCCAGACACCTTGCAGTACAAGATCGAGCACTTCCGTCGCCATGGCCGGTTGGTGGCCGAGAGCATGGAGCTGTTCCAGAACGCCAATTGGCTGGCGGTGCTGGTGGGGCAGGAAATATGGCCGCAGCGCTACCATCCGCTGACCGACATGCGCAGCCAGGTCGATGCGGCGGAGCGTCTGCAGGGCTTGCGCCGGGCGATCGACCAGGCCGTGCAGGCGATGCCCACGCACCGGCAGTACATCGATCGGCATTGCCGGGCACGGTCGTAGCGTGCGACCAACGGCGCGACGGATTGTCGCCGGGCGGCGCGCCCGGCGACATGGCGCCAGCATATTCCCATGAAACCCACCACCGATTAAGCTGCCCGGGCAGCCATCCGGCACGCTGCCCAGGTCGCCGGCATGTCGCAGTCCAACCGCCGGCAGGGAGGCCGCTCACGCAAAGTTCCCCCCCTTTCACCGATACCCGCCATGGATTCCTGGATATACAGCGCTGCACCTCATCTGGACCGGGCCATGCACGCGCGCGACGGACATACTGCACAGCACTGCGACCGTGTCGCCAGGCTGGCGGTCCGGCTCGGCGAAGCGATCGATCTTGACAGGCACGACCTGCTGGTCGTTGCAGTGGCTGCACGGTTGCACGACATCGGCAAGATCGATCTTCCCGATTCGATCCTGTTCAAACCCGGGCCGCTGAACGATGCCGAGTGGGCCATCATGCGCACGCACAGCACCCGCGGCGAGAGCTTCATTCTCAATCAACGCGACATACCTTTCCGCGAGGAGATCGCACGCGTCGTACGGCATCATCACGAGCACTGGGACGGCAGCGGTTATCCCGATGGGCTGCGCGGCGACGAGATTCCCTTGCTGTCCCGGATCCTGTCGGTGGTCGACAGCCATGATGCGATGACTTCGGGTCGTTCGTACCATCCGCGCAGGGCACAGGCGACGGTCATGTCGATCCTCGCCACCGAACGTGGCGTCAAGCATGACCCGGCCATGCTGGATGCCTATCTCATGGACGTGGCCCGATAGCGCACCTCATGCAGGAGCGCACCCTGTGCGCGAATGCTTTTGCCGAACGCACAAAAAGCATTCGCGAAAAGCATTCGCGCACAGGGTGCGCTCCTACAAAAGCCGCCCTACAAAAGCCGCCCCGCAAGTGCCGTCCCGCAAATCGCGGTGCCGGCAGCGACCTGCAGCCAGCGACCGCCTGCAGCCGGATCAGGACTCCGCCTTGCAGTGTTCGGCGACGAAGCGCTCGTGCGGCGGCAGGGTGTCCGCGGCGCGGCCGACCAGGGTGCGGATATTGCCCAGGAACTCGTCGAGCCGGTCCTGATCGAGGGTTTCGGCGAGCGGGTGATGGCGCTGCGGCTCGATGCCCTGGCCGAGCAGTACCTGCAGCCAGCCGACCTCGGTGAACAGCTCGTCGGCGTCGCGAAAGATGCTGCCGTTGCCGCGGAACAGCGCGATCCGCCGCGCCAGCGATTCGGGAATCTCCATCTGCGCGCATTGCCGCCAGAACGGACTGTCGTCGCGTTCGGTGGCCTTGTAGTGCAGCACCAGGAAGTCGCGGATGCGCTCGTACTCGAACCGCGTCTGGCGGTTGTATTCGGTGCTCAGGGCGACATCGCAGCGGCGGTCGGGGAACATCGCCAGCAGCCGGCTCACGCCCGACTGGATCAGATGGATGCTGGTCGACTCCAGCGGCTCCATGAAGCCGGCCGACAGCCCCAGCGCCACGCAGTTGCGGTTCCATGTCTGCCGGCGCATGCCGGTGATGAAGCGCAGCGGACGTGGATCGGACAGCGGAGCGCCTTCGAGGTTGGCCAGCAGCTGGGCGCTGGCCTCGTCGTCGCTGATGAACCGGCTGCAGTACACGTGGCCGTTGCCGCTGCGATGCTGCAGCGGGATGCGCCACTGCCAGCCGGCGGTGCGTGCGCTGGCCTGGGTGAACGGGCGCATCGGCGCCACCCGCGCGCTGGGTACCGCCAGCGCGCGGTCGCACGGCAGCCACTGCTGCCAGTTGTCGTAGCCGGTCTTCAGCGCGCCCTCGATCAGCAGGCCGCGGAAGCCCGAGCAGTCGATGAACAGGTCGCCCGCCACGCGCTCGCCGCTGGCCAGCTGCACCGATTCGATGAAGCCGTCCTCGGCGCGCAGCTGCACGTCGACGATCCTGCCCTCGATGCGCTGGACGATGGCCGGATCGGTGTGGCGGCGCAGGTACTGGCCATAGGCGATGGCGTCGAGCTGGTAGGCGTACTTGATGCCGGTCAGCGGGCTGCTGCCGACGCGCTCCATGCGGCCGAAACGATGCGCTCGTGCCACGGTCGCATTGAGCGAATAGGCCCACAGGTCCGGCGCTCCTGCCGCTCCTGCGCCCGCGGCACTCGTGCGTCCATGCACATCGGCCGCTCCTGCGCTTCCTGCGCCTGCGGCACTCGTGCGTCCATGCACATCGCGCAGCCAGTAGTGGTGAAAGCCGATCAGTCCCAGCGGCAGGCCGATGTCGCCGAAGGCGTGCATGTACGAATCGCCCAGCCGCCGCCAGTCGTTGAATTCGATGCCCAGCTTGAAGGTGCCGTGGGTGGCGCGCAGCAGATCGTCTTCGTCCAGGCCGAGAAACTGGTTGACCAGGCGAATCGAGGGAATGGTGGCCTCGCCGACCCCGACGACGCCGATCTCGTCCGACTCGACCAGCCGGATCTGCACCTGCGGCCCCAGTGCGCGGGCGAGCAGGGCGGCGGTCATCCAGCCGGCGGTGCCGCCGCCGACGATGACCACGCGCTGGATGGGATTGGCCTGCATGCGTATACCCGGAATGCCTGGAGGCCTTTGACTAGCGGTTCGTCATGGCCTTGTCAAAAAAAAGCCCCGCTGGATGGACTCAACGGGGCTGGTGGGGAGGAGCTTTCCGCTTACATGAACTTGTAGGAAATGCCGATCTCGTAACGACGCCCGTAGCTTTCCCAGCTCAGTGCCTGCCGCGGATCGTTGTTCTGGAAGGTGACGAAGGTCTTGTTGGACAGGTTGGAGCCCTGCGCAATGATCGTCAGGCCGTTCAGCGGACCGTGGTCGAAGGTGTAGCTGACCTGCGCGTCGTAGGTGCTGCCCCCCTGCAGGGTCTGCTCGATGCGCGACGCGCTGATGCCGGACACCTCGCCCAGGAAGTTGGAACGGTAGCTGTCGCTCACGCGGGCCTCGAAGCCGTTGTGCTGATAGTACAGCGTGCCGTTCGCCACCCACTTCGACAGACCCGGCACGGTGATCGGGGTGCTGTTGCCGGCGTAGACCAGCGCGCTCTTGGTGCGGTTGCCGGTGAGGATCACGCCGAAGCCATTGAGCACCGGGGTGATCAGCGCGGCCGGCAGGTTCAGCGTGACCTGGGCGCCCTTCACGTAGCCGCGGCCGTCGTTGGTCGGACCGGACACGATGCCCTGGGTGGTGCCCAGCTGCGCCAGCTGGGCCGGGGTCAGGCCGAACGGCAGGAACGAGCTGAAGTCCTGCAGGAAAGCCGCGTTCGGGTTGATGTAGTCATGCAGCGAGATGAAGTAGCCCGACACCGCGAAGTAGCCGCCGCCGCCGGTACGGCACAGATCCGAGTTCTTGTTGTCGCTCGAATTGCACGCGAAGCCCGAAGACTCGCCCGAGAAATAGTGCTCGTAGCTGACGTTGTAGTTGTCGGCCATGGTGGGCCGCAGCCTCGGGTTGCCGCCCGAGGCGCTGAAGTAGGCCTGGTTCGGATCGGTCGACTGCAGATGGGTGATGTTGCCGCTCACCGAGAGGCTGGCGTTCATCTGGTCCATGCGCGGGCGGGCCAGGGTGCGGGCCGCACTGACGCGCACGTCGTCGTTGTCGGTCAGGCCGAAGATCAGGTTGGCGCTCGGCAGGTACTTCTTGTAGCTGGTGCTGCCCGTCACCGGGAGCAGCGTGATGGCGTTGCCGGTGATCGCACTGCCCGGCGCCACGCGCTCGCCCACCGCCCGCTGCAAGGTGCGCTGCATCTGCAGGCCGAAGTTGCCGCGCAGAGTCACGTTGCCCAGGGAGGTATCCAGGTTGAACTGGAAGTACGGGGTGAGCACGTTCTCGTGCACACGCCAGTTCGGCGGCGTCGACAGCGACGAGCCGAAGGTCGGCACGTTTACCAGGGTGCCGTTGGCGATCAGGTCGAACGGGTTGTAGCAGGGCTGCAGACCGACCCCCATCCACGCCAGCGGACTGCACGTGCCGCCGCTGAACGGCGCGGACGTAACCGCGCTGCCGCCGCTGATGGTGCCGCCGCCCAGGGTCAGGAAGGATTGGTCGATGTGGTAGGTCTTGTTGCGCGTGCTTTGCGCCACGCCGAACTCCACGCTGGAGAACGGGCCGCTCATGAAATCACGCTCCACGCTGAGCTTGAGGTTGGCCAGGTAGTCGACCGTGTGCGGCGCGTTGATGAAGCCGGCCTGCACCACGTCGTTGCCGCCGCCCCAGCCCTGCGGGTCGGTCAGTACGGCACCGCTGCCGTAGTCGACCGAGTTGTTGACGTACAGCATGTGGTTGCTTTGCTCGTAGAAGTTCAGCGTATCCTGCGGGCCGCTCTTGTTGAAACCACTGCCGGAGTAGCTCTCGAGGTTGACATCGCGACGCTTGGCGCGCGAGTAGTTGCCCACCAGGTCGGCCGACCAGTTCTCGTTGATCTTGAACTTGTTGTCCCAGTTGAAGTTGTAGACGCGCGCGCTGGTGCTGTTGTAGTCGTTGCGGATGACCGGCGACACGTTGGTGTAGGTGCCGCTGGTAATCAGGCCGTTCTGCACGGTGCCGCCGGGTTGCAGCGTGGCCGAGCTCCAGAACAGCGGGAACTCCATGCCCTTGGCCTGCTGGACCTCCTTGAAGTTGTCGTACGTCATGTCGATCGTGCCGGTGTAGAACTCGTTCGGCTGCCACTGCACGGTGGCGAGCAGGCCCCGGCGCTTCATGGTGTCGGAGATGCCGAAGTTCTTCGCGCCGCCGATCACGGCATTGCCGTTTGCGTCGGTCGGGTAGCCCCATGGCGCCTGGTGCTCGATCTGCGTCGGGTTGGACTCCAGGTCCACGCCCAGCGTGACGCCCAACGTGTGGTCGGCGAACTGGTTCACCCACACGCCGTTGACGTTGTAGCCGTTGTCGTGCACGCCGGGACCGTTGACGAGCTGGGACTTGCCGTCCCATACATAGCGGGCGTTCACTGCCGCTTCCGGCTTGTTCTTGTCGAGCGGGCGGATCGTCTGCATGTCCACCGTGCCGGCCAGACCCTGGCCGATGAGATCGGCCTGCGGGCTCAGGTGCACCACGACGGCGTTGAACCAGCTCGAGGGGTATTGGTCGAACTGCACGTCACGGTTGTTGGAGGTCGACACCTGCTGGCCGCCGTTGACCAGTGCGGTGGAGAAGTCCGGACCCAGGCCGTGGATGGAGAGCACCTGCGGGCGGCCGCTGACCGTCTGCACGGCCAGGCCGGGCAGGCGGCCCAGGGCGTCGGCGATGCTGATGCCGGGCAGTTTGCCGATCTGTTCGGAAGATACCGCTTCGACAATGCTGTCGGCGTTCCGCTTGATCGCCGTGGAGTTCTCGATGCTGCTGATGAAGCCCGTGACCTGCACGGTCCCCAGCTTCTTGGCCTTGCTCGGCCTGGTGGCGTCAGTGCTCTTCTTGGCCCCGGCGGGCGTCTGCGACGAAGCCTGATCCTGGGCGCTTTGCGGTGTGCCGGCCGCCGGAGCGGCGGGGGCAGCGGGCGTTGCGTTCACGACAGCAGTACAACACAAGCCGGCCGAAATCAAAGCCAGAGCCATCAGGTTGCGTTTCAGTAACATGTTCTCGTCTCCCCACAAAATATGTCGCCGCATTTCTGAACTCTGGCTTGCCTGCGCTTTCGTCGGCGACGACCGTCGGCAGGGTGCGCTGATCGACCTTCGGCCAGCGACGTGTATCGATGTTAAGCCCCTGTTTCCACGACCAGTCGTTATCTGCATACGTATTCATAACAAGTGCAAACAGCATGTCATCGCAGCGCAACATGGGTTGCCTGCGGAGCCGGGGCAGGCCGCGGATTGAATTCCACATTCCTTGCGTTGTCTCGATCTCCAGCGCATGACTGCGCTTCGGTCAGCGCAAGAGAAGTGCCCATACGGCAACGATATTGTGCGGTTGCAGCATGGATGAATACGTATGTAGCACTCTGCGGGACCATGGGAGGCTGCCGCTAAGCTGAACCCGTTCGCCAGCGAGCGGCAGCGAACGTGCAGCTGGCTCAGTCAGGGATTCGTTGAATGACCGATGTAATGTGGTGGCGCGGTGCCGTCATCTATCAGATCTATCCACGCAGTTTCCTGGATACCAACGGCGATGGCGTGGGCGATCTGCCGGGCATCATCGAGCGGCTCGACTACGTGGCCGGGCTGGGCGTGGATGCGATCTGGATCGCGCCGTTCTTCAAGTCGCCGATGGCCGACTTCGGCTACGACATCGCCGATTACCGCGACGTCGATCCGCTGTTCGGCACGCTGGCGGATTTCGACCGCCTGCTGGCCAAGGCACACGGACTCGGTCTGAAGGTGATGATCGACCAGGTGCTCAGCCATACCTCGATCGAACACAGCTGGTTCCGCGAAAGCCGGCAGAGCCGCGACAACCCCAGGGCCGACTGGTACGTGTGGGCCGACGCGCAGCCGGACGGCACGCCACCGAACAACTGGCTGTCGCTGTTCGGCGGTTGCGCATGGCAGTGGGAGCCGCGGCGCGGGCAGTACTACCTGCACAATTTCCTGACCTCGCAGCCCGATCTGAATTTTCATCATCCGCAAGTGCGTGCGGCCGTACTCGACAACGTGAAGTTCTGGCTGGACCGCGGCGTCGACGGCCTGCGCCTGGATGCGATCAACTTCTGCTTCCACGACCGCCTGCTGCGCGACAACCCGGCCAAGCCGCCGCACGAACGGGTCGGCCGCGGCTTCAGTCCGGACAACCCGTACGCCTTCCAGTACCACTACTACAACAACACCCAGCCGGAGAACCTGGTATTCCTGCAGGACCTGCGCGAGGTGCTCGATCGCTACCGGGACGTCGCCGCGCTGGGCGAAATATCCTCCGAGGACTCGCTGGCGACGATGGCCGAGTACACCAGCGACCATCGCCTGCACATGGGTTACAGCTTCGAGCTGCTGACCGACGATTTCAGCGCGGGCTACATCCGCGACACCGTGCGCAAGCTGGAGTCGCAGTTGCACGAAGGCTGGCCATGCTGGGCGATCTCCAATCATGACGTGGAGCGGGTGCTCAGCCGCTGGGGCAATGGCGATGCCTCGGCGAAACTGGCCAACCTGCTCACTGCGATGGTCTGTTCGCTGCGTGGCTCGGTCTGTGTCTACCAGGGCGAGGAGCTGGCGCTGACCGAGGCCGAGGTGCCGTACGAGTCGCTGCAGGATCCCTATGGCATCGCGTTCTGGCCGCAGTTCAAGGGCCGCGACGGGTGCCGCACGCCGATGCCGTGGAACGACGATGTGCATGCCGGTTTCAGTCGCGGCACGCCATGGCTGCCGTTGCCGGAAGAGCATCGTGCGCTGGCCGTGGCGCATCAGGAAGCCGACCCGCATTCGGTGCTCAACGGCTTTCGCCGCTTCATGCACTGGCGCAAGAAGCAGCCCGCGCTGTGCCTGGGCGATATCCGTTTTCTCGACACGGAAGAACCGGTGCTGGCCTTCACCCGCAGCCTGGATGGCGAGACCGTGCTGGTGGTGTTCAACCTCGCCGTCCAGGCCGCCGTGGTCACTCTGCCGGGGCTTGGCAGGCAGCATCGGCTGGACGGCCATGGCCTGATGCAAGGCCGGTTGCAGGGTGAGTGTCTGCAACTGCCCGGTCATGGGGCGTGGTTCGCCCGCCTGGACTGATTCGCCGCGGTACACCGCAGCGGATGCGCGCCATTGCCGTTGCCCGCACCGGACGTCTGGACATCCGTATCGGCACGGTGGTGCCTTACTCGATGCCGACCACCTTGCCGGTGTTGGCATCGATCTTGAGCTTGACGTCGTTTCCCGCCGGATTTTCGGCTTTTGCTTTCCACAGGCCGTCCTCGAATTCCACGTCATGGATCTCGGTGTAGCCCTGGGATTCCAGTGCCGCCCGGACGTCGTCCTTGTCCAGACGCGACACCTGCCTGTCCGGGTAGATCTGCCCGGTTCTGGCGTCGATGCGGATGGTCACTCTTTCGCCGTCCGCACTCTTTGCCTTGGCGCGCCACATGCCGTCCTTGAACCTGAGGTCATGCACCCTGGTGTAACCCTGCTCGGTGAGCCTGCCGTGGACCTGGGGTCCGGTCATTGCCTGTTGGGCCATGGCCACGCCGGCGACTCCCAGGGGCAGCATACCCAGTGCAAGCGCGAAGCTCAGGGTTGCGGTCTTCATCTTCATGGACGTTTCCTCGTTGCCTGCGAGAGGCTTCGAGTCTTGGCCACGCGATGCAAACGGAAAGTGAATGGCGCCGCCGCCGACATGGTTTCGTTCATCCTGACGCAGGCGAAACCAGCAGTTGCAGATAACCCTCGGCGACCAGGACGTCCAGGTTCACGGGCAGGTTGGATGCGGCATCCCCGGTGCCGGTCCTGTGCGTGGCCTGCACGCCGACCCAGCCGTTGCGTCCATTGCGCTTGGCCGCATACAGGCACTGATCGGCGATGTTGATCACGTCCTCCCAGTTGAATCGCCGCGGTGCGTCGGCCAACAACGGGTAGAGCGCAAAGCCGATGGAGCAGGTGCGGTGAATGGTCTGGCCGTTGCCCAGGTCGAAGGCGTGCTGCGCCACCATGCTGCGGACGCGCTCGGCAATCACCGTGCCGAATTCACTGCTGGCGAAGCGCGCGATGACGAGGAACTCCTCGCCGCCCCAGCGCACCGGGGTATCCATCTCGCGCGTGGCTGCCTGCAGGATATCGCGCATTTGCGTCAGCACGCGGTCGCCGGCGGTGTGTCCGTGGCGGTCGTTGATTTCCTTGAAATGGTCGATATCGATCATCAGGAACAACAGGTCGATATTCTGATGGGTGTTTTCGATTCCGCGGCCGGCAAGCTTGCCGTAGTTCCGCTGGACGGCGGCGACATCCTGCTCTATGTGATCGAGCACATAGCGCCGGTTGCGCAGGCCGGTAAGGGCGTCGGTGATGTTCAGGTCGACCAGGGACGCATTGGCCCGTTGCAGCGCGCGATGCGACGCGGACAATTCCCGGGTGCGTGCCGCGACCAGCCTGGCCAGCACCAGATTGCGTCGGCGCAGCGTGACCGAACGCATTTGAAACCCCAGCCAGATGACCACGCCGAGCAGCATGAGCGCGGCGAGGTAGGCCCACCAGGTCCGGTACCACGGCGGCAACACGCGGAACTCGTAGGTCGCTTCCTTGCTGAGGTTGCCATACGCATCGCGCGAGCGCACCCGGAAGCGGTAGTGGCCTTCGTGCAGGTTGGTGTAATCGCGATAGGTCTCCTTGCTCCATGCCGACCATTGCGTATCCATGCCTTCCAGCATGACCTGGAAGCGGTTGGCCATGGACGAGTCGAAGGTCGGTGACGAATACTCGATGCGCAGGCTGTTGTCCGCCCAGGGCAGCGTTGCCGGCGTGGCCTGTCCGTTGCCGCCCCAGAGCAGGTGTCCGGCATGGTCGGTGACCTTGTCCAGCAAGGCCGGCAATGGCTTGCTGTAGTGCACCGAAGCGTAGGGGTCATAGCGATACAGGCCATCATTTGCGCCAAACCACATCACGCCGTCCTTGTCGGCATGGATCGCCGAAACGCCCAGGCCCGAGAACGCACGCAATGGCCGCGGATCCCAGTGGTAGCTGCCGCCTGGACCGGGAATCGCCGCGCCGGTCTGCCTGATCGTGTCGGAGTCATCGGAGGTGTACATCCAGATCCGGCCCCGATTGTCTTCGCTCAGCAGCGATGCCTGCCGTGCGCCCTGCGCGAAAAGATGGGCAAACCCCGGGTCGGCGATGATGCGCTGCGAACGGTCGTCGAACCGGTAGATGCCGCGTGCCGTGGCAAAGCGGATCGCTCCGGCAATGTTGTAAACCAGGACATCGCCCGTTTTCATGGATGTCGCATGAGGCGCGTCGAAATGCTCCACCCGTGCCGCACCGGCGCCGCCGGTCTTCCAGTTGTCGGGCAGGGTCAGGCGCGCGGCGCCATTGTTCGACAGGCTCATCCAGATGCGCCCGGCGGCATCTTCGGCCAGCGAGCGGACCTCCCCGGAAATCCCGGGGATCCTGCCTTCGTCGAGCCAGTGGCCGTGCACCAGCCGCATGCTTTCCAACCCGTCGGACAGACCCAGCAACACGCGCGAGGGATCCCGGCTGGAGCGCAGCAGGCTGTATGCGGTCTTGTCGGCCAGGCGCAGTCTGGCCGATCCGGCATCGAGCTCGAACATTCCCATCGATGTGCCGACCAGCAAGGAGCGATCCATGTCCAGCAGATCCCAGACCTGGTCGCGTATGCCTGGGACGCGGGAAAAATACGCGTTGCCGTCTTCGCCGTGCTGCAGTCGGAACAGCCCCTTGGTGGTGCCCACGTACAATTCGCCGCGGTAGCGGCCGATGCTCAGCACGGAGCCGTCGAGGCCGGAGTTGGGCGAGAAATAGCTCAGTGCCGAGGCCATGTCGACTCTGGCAAGTCCGTTGTCCAGCGCCAGCCACAAGCCGTTTTCGCGATCCTGGTACATCGCGAAAACCGTGTCGTTGATCAGTCCATCGGCCCGGCGCAGACGTCCGGTTTCGTGGCCTTGCCTGTCGAGCAGGATCACGCCACCCTGCAGCGTGGCGACCGCCAGCTTGCCGTTGGCGAGCCATTGTGCGTCATAGATCTGGTCGCGTTTTATCGCTGCGTCAGCCTCGGTTTTCCATGGCTGGAACTGGCGGCCGTCGAATATGAACCAGCCTTGCGTGCGGGTTCCGATCAGCACCGGGCCGCCGCCATCGGCCGTGGTTTCGCCCCACGGCAGCATGGCGTAGATCTTTTCCCTGGCGAAGCGCTCGCCGCCATTGACCATCTTGAGCTTGCCGGCGGAAAGCTCCATCAGGCCGCGGTCGGTTTCGCGCACGTACAACCGGTTGCGGACCAGGAACGTCAGATGGAATGAGGTCTGCGCCTTCCAGACATCCACGTGGTTTTCATCGAAGCGGAAAATCTTCCTCGAGGTCGCAAAGTAGATTCCGTCACGCGCGGCAAAGGTGCGCCAGACGTCGGCAAAGCTGCGGTATCGGGGTTCGATGCGGTCAAGCATGGAGACGTAGCGCATCCGTCCACGGTCATCGGGGGCCAGATAGCCCAGTTCGCCGACGCAGCCGACATAGATGCGACCAGCGGCATCCAGCGCCAGGGAGCGCACAGTGCTGCGGTTGGGGATTGCGACGCGGCGCCAATGGTCGCCGTCGAACTCGAGCACGCCATCATCGCTGTTGGCCACGTAGATCAACCCGCGCCTGTCCTGCACCACGGCCCAGTTTTGCGGGCCGGCGCCGTAATCCATCGGGCTGAAGTTGCGCAGCAACGGCACCCCGACGTCGGCTGTGTGGGCATGGGAACTGGATGCGGGCGGTGCTTTGGCGTATGCGGCACCGAGCCAGACCAGGCAGGACAGTGCCGCAAGAAGGCTTTGTGGCCTGTGCGAGGTCATCACGAAGTGTTCGGTTGCAGGTTCTGGAGCCCGCCGTGGAAATGCAACGGCAGGTGCCGATGCCGGGGCTGCTGCATGCTGCCGGCGCGGGCATGCGGTTTCACGGACGGGAGAGCGCGTGTTGCCATCTGGTATCGGATGCCCCGGTGGATTCCCTCAGGTGATGAGCAACGCACATGCCCATGGTTTCCGTGCTGTCGAGTCGGCTTTCAGAGTCGTGATGGAGATCACATATTTGCCAGGTATCGGCCGACCGTGGCCGTAGTTTAGCCCGTGCACGGTCCGTCGCCGGACCGTTCCGGCTTGCGCATGGGGTCCAGGCGAGCTGCAGCCGGTCGCCTCACGCGGTGCAACCCCATGGACCGCCACGTTGCCGTCGGAAAAAACAAGCCCGCCGGAGCGGGCTATTCCACCTGTGAAACCCTGGAGTGGGACGGTGAGCGCCTCTCGGCGGCAGGCAGATGACAGCGGAGGGGACTGTCGTCATGTGATGTTGTCGGCACGCGCAAGCCGGACTTGAGCCCGGCCGGACTTCGACCGGAAAGCCGGCGGGAGTCGCAATCCGTGGCCTGGCGAATTTTTTGGCAGTCGTGCAGTTTCCGGCGAATGCCGGGCACCGCTTCTGGCCTGCTATCGCGCGCTGACAAGTGACGCGCAGCGGCAGATGCCTTTGCAAAAGTGTCATGGAACTTATCGTCCGCGACCAGGCAGGCTGGCATGATGCACGGCGCCAAATCGGCATGGCCGGACTTGCCCGTGCCTGCCGTATCCCGCCAGCCGGCGACCGGCGCGGCGGCAGCGCGGCACTGGTGCGCCGCGACCCATCGGCGTCGGCCTGGCTGGACAGCGTCAGCCGGCACTCTTTGTCGGTTTCTGCCGGAAGCGGCTGACCAGCCGGGCCGCGTGGTGCGGGCAGCGAGGCACATTGCCGGCCCTGAAAAAGGCAAGCCCGCCGAAGCGGGCTTTTCCGTCTGTGCCGGGGGGCGCTGGGATTGCGATCGCCTCACGGCGACTGGGGGTGCTACGACCGCAATACTACTCAGTCGTCACAAAATGCCCTTGATCTGCGTCAAGACCGGGTTCCATTGCGCAGACAGTGTTTTTCGACCGCGGATCCGATGACGTATGGCAGTTGAATGCCGGCTCGTGCGCGCGTCGGTCGGGCGGCTGGGCGGGTCGGCCAAGGCTGCGTGCTTGTGCAAAGTTTCCATGGCTTGCACATGACGCATGACTTCCGGCAGGGGGAACCTGTAATTTGAAACGTTATAATATTGCATTTCTAACGTCTTTCCCGGCGATGCGTGCGCATGAACAAAACGTGGTCTGATGTGCCGGTCCAGACCGTTGCCATGTCGGACGAGGCGACAAGCAAGGTAGCGCTTCCTGCCGGAACGTCGCCATTGCGTGTTCTGCGCGTGGCCGCGGTTCTGGCAGCAGCCCTTGTCGCCGGTTGTGCCGTGGGCCCCGACTTCAAGAAGCCTGCGCCGCCGCAAGTCGGCAGTTACACGACCGGTCCGCTGCCGGTCACGGCCAGCAGTGCGAACGTCGTCGGCGGGGAGGCCCAGCGCTTTGCCGGGGGCGGCGAGATACCCGCGGATTGGTGGAAGTTGTTCCACTCCAGCGCGCTCGACAGCCTGATCGAGCAGTCGCTGAAGAACAACCCCGACCTCAAGGCGGCGCAGGCGGCGCTGTCGGTGGCCAGGGAAAATGTGCTGGCGCAACGCGGCACGTACTACCCCAGTGTCACCGGCAGCTTTTCTGCCAGCCGGCAGAAACAATCGGAACTGATCTCGCCCACGCCCGATGCGAACATCTTTCAATACAGCCTGTTCACCCCGCAGGTCAGCGTTTCGTACGTGCCCGATGTTTTCGGTCTGAGCCGGCGGACGATGGAGTCATTGCGGGCGCAGGAACAGGCTGTTCGTTTCCAGATGATCGCGGCACAGATCACGCTGAGTGCCAATGTAGTGGCAGCCGTGGTTCAGGAGGGGGCGTTGCGGGAACAGATAGACGCGACGCGCCAGCTGGTCGATATCGATTTCATGATGCTGCAGATCGTGCAGCATCAGTTGGCCAAGGGCTATGCAGGCCGGCTCGATGTCGCCGCGCAGAAATCGCAGCTTGCGCAGGTTCAGGCCACTTTGCCGCCGCTGATCAAGCAGTTGACTCAGACCCGCAACCTGCTGGCCGTTCTCGTCGGCCGGTTTCCGAGTCAGGCCGCGGACGGGAAAATCGAGTTGTCGAGTCTGCAATTGCCGACGGATCTGCCGCTCAGTCTGCCTTCGAAGCTCGTGGCGCAGCGTCCGGATGTGCTGCAGGCCGAGGCCAACCTGCATGCCGCCAGCGCCCAGATCGGCATCGCCGCGGCGAACCGGCTGCCCAACATTGCATTGAGTGCGGATGTCGGCAGTACGGCGCTGGCCATGGGGCAGGTGTTCAAGTCGGGCACGGGTTTCTGGGATCTTGGCGCTGCCGTGACGGTGCCCATTTTCCAGGGCGGGGCGCTGCTGCATCAGGAGCGTGCCGCGAAGGCGGCCTATGTGCAGGCGGCGGAGCAATATCGCAGCACGGTGCTGACGGCCTTCCAGAATGTCGCCGACACACTGGCCGCGCTTGAACAGGATGCCGAAGGGTTGAAGGCGGCGGCGACCGCGGCAGATGCGGCCAGGGTCACGCTTGATTTATCCCGGCAGCAATGGAAGGACGGCTATGCCAGCTATCTCTCGCTGCTGAGCGCCGAACAGGCTTATCAGCAGGCGCGGATCAGCATGGTGCAGGCACGGGCCAATCGCTATGCCGACACGGCGGCGTTGTTCCAGGCACTTGGCGGCGGCTGGTGGAACCGGGGCGAGCCTGACCGGCACGATCAAAACCAGACAAGCACCCCGCGCGGACAACCGGTCCAGGTGGGTTCAATTCAGGACAAGCATGAAAAATGATTCCTCTGCCGGGGCGCCGTCTGCGCGAAGCCGGGCCAGGTTCCCGCGCACGCTTGCCGTTGTCGCGATGGCGCTGGCCACGATCGCACTGGGCACCGGCTGCTCGTCCCGGCCCGGGAGCGATGCACAGCCACCATCGGCCACGGCCGGCGACGTGACGTTGACGGCGACGCAGCGTCAGCACATCCGTCTGTACACGGTGGCGGCATCGGACTACCGCAGGACGGTGCAGACCACCGGCACGGTGGATTTCGACAACGACCAGGCCACCAGCGTGCTGGCGCCCTTTTCCGGGCCGGTGTCGCGGCTGCTGGTGTCCTCCGGCGACAGGGTTCGCAGGGGCCAGCCGCTGGCGGTGGTGGATTCACCCGACTTCGCGGCCGCCGTCAGCGCGTACAGCAAGGCGCTGGTCAGCGCCAGGAACGCCCGCCGGCTGGCCGATATGGACAAGGATCTGCTCGCGCATGGCGGCGTAGCCCGGCGCGAGGCGGAGCAGGCGGCCACCGATGCCAGCAGCGCCGAGGCGGACCGCGACGCCGCCCTGCAGGCGCTGGTCTCGCTGGATGTCGACCCGAAGACCATCCGGGATATCCAGGCGGGACGGCCGATTTCGCGCATCGGGGGCACGATCCGCGCGCCGGTCACGGGGACCGTGGTGGAAAAACTGATCACGCCCGGCCAGCTCCTGCAGGCGGGCAGCACGCCGTGCTTTGTCGTGGCCAACCTCTCGCGCGTCTGGGTGATGGCGCAGATCTCCGCCGACGACCTTGCATCAGTCAATGTCGGCGACCCGGCCGAGATAATCACCGGCATCGGATCGAAAAACTTTTCCGGGACCGTCGGCAATATTTCGGCCGTGGTGAATCCCGATACGCGCTCGGTGATCGCGCGGGTGGTCGTCGACAACCCGGGCGACTTCCTGAAGAAGCAGATGTACGTCAGCGTGACGATTCGCTCCCGCCGGAAAAGCAGCGGCCTGCTGATCCCGGTGTCGGCGATCTTGCGCAACGACGAGAACCTGCCATTCGTGTATGTCGCCGAACCCGACGGCAGCTTCGCCCGGCGCAGCGTGACCCTGGGTTATCGGGCCGGGGATCGGTACGAGATCCCCGACGGGCTCAAGCCGGGCGACCGCGTCGTGGTCGATGGCGGCATCTTCGTCCAGTTCATGCAAAACCAATGAGCGAGCAACTTCCCTCCACCGAGTCCGTGCCGCGCACGGCTTCGATCATGAACCGGATCGTGGCTTCGTCGCTGGCGCAGCCCCTGCTCGTCCTGCTGATGACGCTGATGCTGACCGGCGCCGGCACGCGTTCGCTGGCGCGCCTGCCGGTGGATGCGTATCCGGATCTGTCGCCACCGATCGTCGAGATCATCACCCAGTGGCCCGGGCACGCCGCCGAGGAAGTGGAGCGGCTGATCACGGTGCCCGTCGAAATCGGCATGAACGGCATTCCGAAGACGGCCACGATCCGCTCGATCTCGCTGTACGGATTGTCCGACGTCATCATCACGTTCCACGGCGGTACCGACAACTATTTCGCCCGGCAGGAGGTGTTCAACCGGATGGGCGGTCTGGGTCTGCCCGACGGCGTGACCCCGTCGGTGTCGCCGATGTCGTCGCCCTCGGGCCTGATCTACCGCTACGTGCTGCAAAGCCCCGACCGCTCGCCGATGGAGCTCAAGACGATCGACGACTGGGTGGTTTCGCCGCAGTACAAATCCGTTCCCGGCGTGGCCGACGATTCGGGTTTCGGTGGCGGCACCATGCAATACCAGGTGCTGCTCGATCAGACCAGGATGGCGGCGGTCGGCCTGTCGGCAACCCAGGTGAAGGCGGCACTGGCGGCAAACAACAACAACGCCGGCGGCGGCTTCTATTCGCAGGGCGGCCAGTTCTACTACGTGCGCGGCAAGGGCCGCCTGGAAAGCATCGAGGACATCGGCAACGTGGTGCTGGCGGTGCACGACGGCACCCCGGTCCTGGTCAAGGATGTCGGCCGCGTGGTCATCGGCATCGCGCCGCGCCTGGGTGAATTCGGCTACCAGAAGCAGAATGACGCCGTGGAGGGCGTGATCCTGCAGCGTACCGGCGAAAAGACCCAGGACGTGCTGAAGCGGGTCGAAGCGAAAACCAGGGAGCTCAACGAGCAGATCCTGCCCAAAGACGTCAAGGTGCATCCATTCTACGATCGTATCGACCTGATCAAGCTGACCACCGGGACCGTGGAGCAGAACCTGCTGCGCGGCATGCTGCTGGTGGTGGTGGTCCTGATCTTCTTTCTCTACGATTTCCGTGCGGGGTTGATCGTCGCCACCACCATCCCGCTGGCCCTGCTGTTCGCGTTCGTCTGTCTCGATGTGCAAAACGCCTCGGCCAACCTGCTGTCCATCGGCGCGGTGGATTTCGGCATCCTGGTGGACGGCGCGGTGGTGATGGTGGAAAACATCTACCGCCAGATCGCACTGCGCGAAGGGACGCCGCTCAACGTCAGGGAAATCATCCGCGACGCAGCGGCGGAAGTGGATCGCCCGCTGTTCTACGCCGTCGCGGTGATCGTGGTCAGCTTCCTGCCGATCTATGTGCTGGCGGGGCCTTCGGGCACGTTGTTCAAGCCGATGGCCGACACGATGATCTTCGCCCTGGTCGGCTCGCTGGCGGTCACGCTGACACTGCTGCCGGTGCTGTGTGCGTGGTTCATGCGCAAGGGCGTGCGCGAGCGGCACAACGCCGCCTTTGAATGGATCAAGTCGGGTTACGTCAAGGGCCTGGATTTCTGCCTGGCCCGTCCGTGGGGCGTCACCGCCGGTTCGGCGATCCTGCTGCTGGCGTCGCTGCTGCTGATTCCGCGCATCGGTGCGGAGTTCATGCCGCACATGGACGAGGGTGCGCTGTGGGTGCGCGCCACGATGCCGTACACCATCTCGTTCGACGAATCGGCCAGGATCGCGCCGAAGATACGCGACATATTGAGCTCGTTCCCCGAAGTCACCACGGTCGCCTCCGAGCTCGGGCGTCCCGACGACGGCACCGATTCCACCGGCTTCTTCAACGTCGAGTTCTACGTGGGCCTGAAGCCCTATTCGCAGTGGAACGGGGCGTACCACACCAAGCCGGAACTGATCGCGGCGATCAACCGCAAGCTCGAGTCCTTCCCCGGCATCACGTTCAACTACACCCAGCCCGCGGAGGATGCGGTGGACGAGGCGGAAACGGGGCTGAAAAGCGCGCTTGCCGTCAAGGTCTTCGGCCCGGATCTGAATACGCTGCAGCAGAAAGGCAAAGCCATCAAGCGGGTGCTGCAGCAGGTGCGCGGCATCCGCGACGTGACCCTGGTGAAGGAACTCGGCCAGCCGAGCCTGAGCATCAGGATCGACCGTGCGCAGATCGCCCGCTACGGCTTGAACGTGGACGACATCAATGGCGTGATCCAGACCGCCATCGGCGGCAGCGTGGCGACCCAGGTGGTGCAGGGCGAAAAGCAGTTCGATCTGGTCGTCCGCCTCGAGCGCCGGTATCGCGACAACCCCGGGGAAATCGGCAACATCCTGGTGGCCACACCCGGCGGGCAGCAGATTCCGCTCAAGCAGTTCGCGGATATCCGGGTGACCAACGGCGCCTCGTTCATTTACCGCCAGGACAATTCGCGCTACATCGGCGTGCAGTTCTCGGTGCAGGGACGCGACCTGGCCGGCGCGGTGGGCGACGCCATCGGACAGGTCAAGCGGAAGATCGCGCTGCCGCAGGGCTATCGCCTGGACTGGGGCGGGGAATACACGCAGTACACCGCTTCACGCCACCAGTTGAACGTGATTCTGCCGCTGACCCTGGGCCTGATCTTCCTGCTGCTGTTCGCCCTCTACAGCAACTTCAAGTTTCCCTTCATCACCGTGCTCGGCGTCGTGCTGTCGGCCCCGGTGGGTGGCATCGTGGCATTGTGGATCACCGGCACGCCGTTCTCGGTATCCTCCGGCATCGGCTTCCTGGCCCTGTTCGGCGTCTCGGTGCAGACCGCCGTCGTCTACGTGTCCTATGTCAACGAACTGCGCCGCAACGGCACCACCCTCGCCCAAGCCATCCGCGAAGGCGCGATCCTGCGCCTGCGCCCGATCATGATGACCGCACTGGTGGCGGCCCTGGGCCTGCTGCCCGCGGCGCTCGCCACCGGCATCGGCACCGACACCCAGCGGCCGTTCGCCCTGGTCATCGTCAGCGGCCTGTTCACCCGGCTGCTGATCAGCGTGTTCCTGATGCCCGTGCTGTACATGCTGGTGGCGCGGCCGGACGATCGGCTGGAGGTGTGACCGGACCCAGACTTCACGCTGCTCGAAATAAGGACGTCGACAGAGTGGTACGGCACGTCGCTGGGCGACCTGCGTCGCACCGTGGAAACGCGCCTTGCTGCCGCTGCCGTGAGCATGGAGATTCGCGCCCGGCTTCGAAACCACGGGCTGGGTGGCGTGCAGGCCAAGCACCACGACCGCCACGACTACTTGAATCGCCGCCGACTACTGCACCGTGGTGGGCGAATGCATCGTGTCCTGCACGCCATCATCAAGAAGACGGGGCAGGCAGACCCCGGCGCGCGATCCGGAAATGGCGCGGGCGCGACTCCGCAAGCGGAGAAAGGCCGGGGATACTTACCGAAGCGGCTCAAGCTCAGGGTCAATGAGGCCAAGAGCGCGGTGGCGTCGCCGTGGAAGAGGAAGTTTCTGGGCTGCAGCCTGAGCTGGCCCAAGGCTTCAAAGCTGCGGATCGCGCCGGCCAGCCTGAAACGGCTGGAAGGCAAAACCCGCGAAGTGCTCAAAGGGGCGAGAGGGCGAAGTCTGAGCCATGCCATCGCCGAACTGAATCCGGTCCTGCGCGGCTGGGCGGCCCACTTCAGGCTGACCGAAACCAAGCGGGGGGCCGGAGGCTGGAGGAGTTAGACGGCTGGCTCAGGCGCAAGCTGCGTTGCATGTTGTGGCGGCAGTGGAAGCGCCTGGAGATACGCGTGCCGAAACCTGATGAAGGCGGGGCTGGCGCAGGAGCGAGCGTTCCGCTCGGCCTTCAATCAACGGGGGGTGGTGGAACAGTGGTGCGAGCCACATGAATGCCGCCTTCCGGAGGAGGTTCTTCTTTGATCGTCTGGGGCTGGTGTCGCTGCTTGATACGTCGCGACGACTCCAGTGTCTTTCATGAACCGCCGTATGCGGAACCGCACGTACGGTGGTGTGAGAGGAGGGGGGAGGCAACTCCCCCTCCTGCTCGATCGTGCGGGATTGGCTGCTGCAATCAGGGTGGCTGGGGCATGATCCCGCAGACATTGCCGGATGCCGGAGTATCGCGCCCGATCGCAGGGAGCATGTTCAGTGCCCGATCAACTTGCTGTTCGAGTTGAGTTCGGCGTTCAGGCTCTTCTGCTGCTGCCTGGTGATGAAGCCGCCGTTTGCCTTCGCGGCGGCGCGCTGTTGCTGCGCTATCGAACGATCGTTGAGACGCAAGGCATGGGCTTGGCCATGGGACAGATCACCTTCGCGGACCTCATGCGTGATGCGGTGATTCTGGCGTTGCGTACGGTCAAGCACCTGATCGCGACGGGGGTGGTGCTTCGCAAAATGGCCATCGTGATCGTGACGTTCAGTGGCGATGGATGGCACGGCAATGGCAACGGCGATGAAGCCGATCAGGAGCAGGCTGGTGCTGCGAACGGAATGGCGCATGACGATCTCCCGTGATGATTCGATGCACGGGTGTGCACCGGTCGAGACAAAAACGCCGGCAGCGCGGAGCCGTTGACAGCCGGAACGGGGGCGGCGCGATCCGTTCAGCCTGGATTGAGCCATCCCGGCCGCTCCGCCGCAGCGATCCCGGATCGCAAGTGCCTGGATCCGGGGCGCGGCGCGAGCCAATGCCGTGCAGGGCAATCCGGCTTGCCGATGCGCGTACGGTGTGCGGTGCGCGGCGGCCCGGACGCCGGCATCGCCGGCTTGCAGTCGGCATGCGGGCGCCACAAAAAAAAGGCCACCCGATGCGAGGTGGCCTGATTCGTGGTCTTTCTTGGTCGGGGAGACAGGATTCGAACCTGCGACTTCTACGTCCCGAACTTCAAATGGAACGTTGATCCTATGCGATTTGTCAGCTATTTTTTGCCTCATTAGGCCAATTCTAGGCCACTGGGAAACCGCATAGAGGCGTCAACCGATGGCAAGCATCACTCAATGGCCCAATGGTCGATGGCGCGCCCGCGTTCGACTGAAAGGTGGCCGGGAAGCCTCCAAGACCTTCCGCACCAAGGCCGAGGCCGATGCTTGGGGAGCCAGCGAGGAACGGGACGTTCATCACCGCCAGCAGCGTGACTATCGCACGGCCGAAAAGCTGCTGTTTCGGAATTTGCTGGAACGCTACGAGCGGGAGAAGGCCGCCAAGTTGAAATCGGCCAAGGTGCTGCACTACCACCTTGCCCGTTTGCATGAGGACTTCGGTCATCTGCGCCTCGCTGCCCTGACCCCGGAGGCGCTGACTGCCTGGCGCGACGAACGCTTGCGAGCGGTGGCGCCCGCCACGGTACGCCGTGAGTTGCAGACGCTGGGCGGTGTCATCACATGGGCGCGGAAGGATCTCTTGATCGCGTTGCCGGAGAATCCAGTGACCGCGATCCGGTTGCCGCCACCGAGCAAGGCCCGGGACAGGCGGTTGGACGACGACGAGGAAGCGCGCTTGCTCGAAGCGCTGGAGGATCGTGCGGCGCCCACCTTGGGCGCGAGGCGATCGGGGAACTACCGGGTCGGCACGCGTAATCCATGGATCAAGCCCCTGGTGCTGGTCGCATTGGAAACGGCCATGCGCCTGGGCGAGTTGGTCGGCCTGCGCTGGGAACACGTCGATCTCTCCCGCGCCACGGCGCACCTGCCCGATACAAAGAACGGCGATGCGCGGACGGTGCCGTTGTCTCGGCGCGCTGTGAAGATCCTCAAGGACTTGCCGCGCGATCCCGACGAACCACGCGTGTTCCCGGTCGCCGCCAACGCCGTAAAGCTGGCGTGGAATCGCGTCACGGCCCGAGCGGGCATCTCGAACCTGCATTTCCACGACCTGCGGCACGAAGCAACGAGCCGGCTTTCGACGAAGCTGCCGAACTTGGTCGAGCTGGGCAGCGTTACGGGTCACAAAGATCTACGGATGCTTCAGCGCTACTACCACCCGCGGGCTGAGGATCTGGCGAAGAAGTTGGGGTGACTGGTAGCTCCACACGAGAGGTCTGCGAAAGCTGAAAAGCGGATTTGACAGAAAGGGAGTGAGCTGGGGCGCTGGAAGTGGAGCCGTGCGGCCCGCGGCGTCCGCGATAGGAAAAGGGCGTATCCGCGAGGCTGCGCCCCTCGCTCCCAAAGGCGCGTTCGCGGCTCGGCGCTGAATGGCAAGATGCACCACGATTCACATTTGCTCTAGGCGGACTTGACTGCGTATAGTTTAAGTTGTTGATTTAAAAAGATAAAAAATTCAGCTCTTTTCTGTAAGTGTGCGACAATGTGACCAACGTCAGGATTGACGAATATAACTAGGCCGTTATAGTGCTACACTTACTTGTACATGAAGACGCGGAAGATGATCTCGATGCCTTGTACGAGTCTGATCCGAAGGCCGCCGCCAGAATCGATGTGTTCCTGGATGAACTCTCAGGCGACCAGGATCTGTTGGATCGCCTCACGCAGCACGACTTTGGCGATGACAGATGGGGTGAGCACCCATTTCACGTGTGCCAACTCACCTCTCAGATGCGCCTCGGGCGCAATTTTTGGCGCCTTAAGTTGTGGGAGCTTGAACGGTGCGGCCGCCGCTACCGGTTGGTCTACGCGTTTGTTCCATTGAAAAAGCACCACCATATCCTTGGAATTTTTCCTCGATCGACATACAACTATGAACCAGATGACCCTCGGACTAAGCGTATCGTCAATGCGTACCTTGAGCTCCTCGGTTGAGTACGTCGACAGTGCAGCTGATCTCCCGATCGGTTCTTGCACTGAGTCAGCACAGGTCTATCAGTTTTCTGTGCCCTCAACACCGGAAGTGCTGCCGAAGCGCGTGCGTCGCGTTTCGGAGAGGATGGCTGCCCTAGAAAAGGATCCCATCCGGGCTGCTCTGTTGGCTGAAGCCCGGAAGGAACTCGTCGCGGAAATGCTGGGGGAAGACGGTGTAACCATCCGCTCCCTTCGCATGGCAAAGGGCATGTCTCAAGCGATGCTTGCCGACATGATCGGCACCAAGCAACCTCACGTGGCGCGCATCGAGTCCGGCCAAGACATCTTCATGTCGACTGCTCGCAAGTTGGCCACTGCGCTAGGACTGGATATGAATGGGCTTGACACTGCACTTCAACATCAAGATCAACTGAAGGCAGAAAAACGGAGCAAGAATGTCCATGTTTGAGACGCACCTGACAACGGTCTTCTGCGAGGACGTGCGTCAGGAAATCGGTGGAAAAATCACCCTCGTGGGCGTCTTCAACGGCATCTGCGGCATCAACTCGTTCCCAGTCACGCTGCCAAAAATCGCCGTGATGCTGCGAGTCATCGGCCCCATGGAGGCGGCGCCTGATGCCATCGGCTTCAAAGCGTGGCTTGGTGAAACGCTTATTGCCGAAGTGCCCGTTACTCCAGTCATTAAAGGCGTGTCTTCAGAGATTGAAAACCAGATTGAGATCGCCTCGGGAGTCGCGCCCCGTGAGCTGCAGTTTTCGGGCAAATTCAAGTCGATGACAAGCTTCCTCGTCTTTGCGCCATTGCATGTCGAGGGGCCAACGGTTCTGCGAATCCGAGCATACGGGCCGGAGGGAGAGGAGTATCCGGCCCCGTCCCTCACATTTGTCTCAAACGAAGGGCTCAGCGCTGACTAATTGCGCGTGCCGGAGCACATGCGGCACACAATTGATCGATGATGATCTGTGGCCGGCCGGGAGCCGCCCGGCGTAACGGGGGTGACGTCGAGTAGGCCGCACAGCGGCCAGATCTCGCAGGGCCGCATACGGCTGCCGTTGCCAGTGGGCGTCGCGCAGCGGTACTCACTGGCGTATCGGCACAGGAGTACCCGCACAGCAGGCGTCCTGTCTGCGGTCAATCAAGGACGGAGTGGGCGGGTACCGTTCTCGTCGTGTAGATCGTACGTGGGTGCTTTCCCGAGCACTTTCAGCTGCTTTAGGTAAACAAGTTTGTGGGCCGGTACCCTCCGTGCTACATAAGCGCTTGGGGCGCGCGTCGCGGCGAGTGAGACGGGGGCAAGGAAGGATGATGACCGAAGACCAGCGCGAGGAGGGGCGCGGTATGAGCATCCTGCTGCGTTACCAGGGGCCCGCCGTCGACGACGGCACCATGAACGTCTACGACGCCGCCGCGAATATGGTGG
The DNA here is from genome assembly GCA_028871555.1 of Lysobacteraceae bacterium. GTDB lineage: Bacteria > Pseudomonadota > Gammaproteobacteria > Xanthomonadales > Rhodanobacteraceae > Rhodanobacter. Next base: position 43,882 of record JAGWNA010000004.1, on the reverse strand, counting down.
CGTTCTCCAATTTCGTGGTGGCTGCGGCACACAAATTATATGGCGACGAGGCGCAGGTTACCGCCGACATCACGGCGTTTAAGCACGCGTCGTTCGGTACGAACCTCTTATTTCAAGTCGCCCCAGCCATCGCGGCAACGCTGCCCATCCTGCCCATGCTGCCGGATCTCATCAGCGTGGCAACGACTGTCAAAGAATCAATTGAGCTCTACCGGTTCCTGAGGGGGGAGAAGCCGGCGAAGGTGCAGCACATTAACGATCACTCCATCAGCGTCACCAACAACTCCGGAAACATCATCGTTGTGAATACGCCAGCGTTGCATTTGACGCTGGACCGAACTGCCGGGGAGGCAGCTGCTCAGTTTATCGGTACCGCGCTGTCTAAGCCTGGCGTGAATCAGATCGAGATCTCTACGAATGGCGCACCACTCGTGCAAGCCACTGCGGATGAGGCGCTGTTCTATCGCCCCATCAGTGATGAAGAGATCCTGGTCGAAAGCACGGTGCAGATGGGCCTTGTCATTGAGAGTCTTAGCTTCAAAGACGGCAATAAGTGGAAGATGTGGAACGGTTCGGAGTCGCTGGGCTACACGATGGAAGACGAGGACTTCATTGGTCGCGTAAACAATGGGGAGGCCTTTCGCAAGGGCGACATCCTCACCTGCGATGTGCGCGTGACGCAGACCAAATCCGGTGGCGCGCTCAAGCTGCAGCGCGCGATTGTGAAGGTTCACGATCACAAGACCGGACTGAATCAGCCCAGTCTCGATCTCGGCGCCTAAGTGAGTGGGGCGATCGCTGCGGCGAGTGCCCCGATACCGAGAACGAAAAGTTTGGCTCCAATCTTCATTGCAAGCCAGCCCCATTTTGGTTGCTGGCCACCGCGGACTGTGACGGCGCGGCACATTCGAGCGCGTTAAGAAAATCGAGTGCGGCGGCACGTTCGTTTTCTCGCGTCAAGTGCCTTTCCAAAAGTGCGCGAATCTTGCTGCTCCCACCGAGCCCATGTGGGGTGGTGTCATCAGGTGCAGCCAAGGCAGCGCGCTCCAGCGCTACGCCCCACAAGACGAGCGCGCGGTTTCTCATCGCGCGCGCAGCGCGGTAGTGACGCGTTTTCTCCCTGGCTTCGCGGGCCTGCTGTTGCGCTTTCAGAGCGGCGAGTTTGGCGGTGGTACGGTCGATGCGGGATTGGAGCGAGCTATTTTCTCTGTTCATGGTGTTTCTCCGCGTTTCTGTGTATTTCTGTAAATATTCAATCGTTTCATTTGGACGTCTAGACGTCCAAATCATTGATTTAAGGATATCGCTTGGCGCAACATGGAGTCAAGCTTCAGCCGCCCCGACCCGAGCAAAGCGAGGCAAGGGCGCACTTACGACTTGGCTGCGCCAAGTCCGTGCGGTCGCTGCGCGACAAGGCGAAGAGCAGAGCCAGAGCAAAAGCCAAAACCGAGCGCGATGCCATCGCCATTTACCACGCCACCACAAAGCCGCTTTCCCGCAGCGCCGGTTGCTCGTCCGTGGCGGCAGCGGCGTATCGTGCTGGCGTGGCGTTGGTCGATGCGCGCACCGGCATGACGCACGATTTCACCCGCCGCTCTGGCGTGGCGGCATCGTTCATCATGGCGCCAGGCAACGCAGGTGAATTCGCTAGCGACCGTGAGTCGCTCTGGAACGCGGCCGAAGCGGCGGAGCAGCGCAAGGATGCGCGCACCGCGAGGGAGTGGATCCTTGCTCTTCCGTCCGAGCTGGCAGCCGAGCAGCGCGCCGACCTTGCCCGCGACTTCGCACGCGAGCTGGTCGAACGCTACGGCGTAGCGGTGGATGTGGCGATTCATGCCCCGCGCGAGATGGCGACGAGCGCAACCATCATGCGCATATCCTCTGCACCACGCGCGTGGTTGAAGGCGATTCGCTCAGGGAAAAATCGGTGCTGGAGCTTTCCGACACCAAGCGAAAAACGCTTGGCCTTGGGCCGACCGCCGATGAAATTTCGTTGCTCCGCGAACACTGGGCCGAACTGGCCAATGCCGCGCTGGAAAAGGCGGGCCAATCGGCCCGCATCGACCATCGCAGCCTAGTCGACCAGCAGGTCGCCGCGGCAGAGCGCGGCGACCTCGCCGAATCGCTAGCGCTGCAGCGCGAACCACAGAGGCATGTCGGCGTTCATGCGACGCAGCTTGACCGCCGTTCCAAGCAGGCGGTCAGCGAGCGCGGGAAGCTGCGTGAGCGCGTCGTGGCGGCAGCGCGCTACGCGCGCAGCGCGGCCGCAAAGTGGGCGAACGAGCTCATGACCCTAATGCGGTCGGAGGCCGAGAAGTTGGTGATGGCCGAGGTCGCCGCAGAGCAGGCGACCGATCCATCGCAGGCCGATGCCATGGCGCAGCCTGCAGATCCGCTCGCCAGCCTCCTCCAGAAGTGGCGGAAGCCAGCGCCCAGTGTGCCACTGCAACCGCAAGATCCCGGCCGCCAGGCAGGGCGGCTGGGACGCGACAACATCCGCACGTCGCGCCCCGCGCGCGACCCCGACCAAGAGCGAGGTTACGAGTCATGAGCGATACCACCAAGCAAATCGAACAGCTCGGCTATTTCAAGCGAGGGCACTTAATCCACTGGGGCGAGGACGACGGGCAGCAGCAGGCGCGGGCTTGGGATCGTCTGCGAAGGGTCTGCTTGGAATTGGGGCTGCGCATCCCGACGCGCGACGAGGTTCGGGCGGCAGACCAGGACTTAGAAAAAATGCGTTCTGTGATGGCCGGGCGCGATGAGCAGGAATGGACGAAGGACCTCTTTGCGGAGGAGTGGGCGGGCCTGGTGATTTGTTCGCGCGCGGACGATGGCGAAGCGGTCCTGTGTCACTTCGGCGCTGGCTACATCCTCCAGGCCAAAGCACCGACGTCGGCTCCAGCGACGAACGCCCTCACCGGCGAGAAAGTGCCACGCTGAAACGCTAATAAGCCCGGCTAGCCCGGGCAATTCGGGAACTACCGGCTTGCCGTGGCATCAGGGTGAGCCTTTCAGAAGTCCGCCAAAACAGGGGAAAGAAAATGGCACGAGCAAACATAGTCGACATCTTGGGCATCGGCTTTGACAATGTCCCTCCAGAGATTCTGAAGGCCTTGTTGGCTGCCGCGGACGGCATCCTGAAGAAGTGGTCTAGCCCCTGGCCTGCGCCAGCTCCGGAGGGTGGCTGAAATGATGTACATCATCATCGCGATCGCGGTCCTATTCGGCCACCAGCGCATCCCCTTCGCCGATACGCTCGGCCAAGAAGTTATGGAGGTACTGGGCGGCGCACCCACGCAAGAAATGAAGAACATTGGCGAAGATGGCTGGGATTTGCTGGTGGCGGGCGCAGTGGCAGTTCCGTACTGGGTTGTGCTGCAGTTGCTCGTCGCGGCGGGCAAAGCTGGCATGGGCGGCACCAAGGGGCCGGAAAATGAGTAACCGCTTGCCGCTTGTTCTCGCCACCCTGCTGGCCAGCTCGGTCGCTGCAGCGGCCGACGCTCCCAACCTCGCGGCCTACGCCGTCGACATGCCTAAGTGCCAGGCCGCACAGGTGAAGCTTTACGCCGCGATCGAAGCAGAGACCAAACCGCCCTGCGAAAATGCGGTAGATCCACAGCCGGGGATCGAGTGCATGCAGCGGAGTGCGGATCTGGCTCAGCAGGCCAAGCAGGCCTGCATCCAGGCACTGGCTGACGTTGATCCCGTGCAGGCTGCCATCGTCGCGGCTGGCCCATAGGTTCTCGGACGTTGGGTGATTAGCGTTTCAGCGTGAAATATGGTGCGTGCTTGGTGTGCAATTAATACCTTTATGGCGTGAGAATGGTATTTATATGGTGCGCACATGGTGCGTGTTTTTGGATGTGGCTCGATGGATTATAAAAAGCGAGAAGAAATATAGAAGAATCTATTGCACGGCGTGGGCATGTGCCGCAATATGCTCACATGCGATCTAATCGATCCATTTTCATTTTTTGTCGGCGAGTTGCCGGGTGGAATTCGCGGCGCCGCGATTGGCGCCGCACCACACGGCCGAAGTCCGTGCGGGTGAGTGATCGTCGGCGCGATCGTAACGCGTTACGGCGGCAGGTCGCCGCGGTGCGTCGCGTCGGGTTACTGGCGGTGGTGGCCATGGCCATGGTGCTGAGTTATCGCCACATCCAGCTGGATCCACCGATCATTGGCATGGTGATCTTGTGCACGTCGCTGCTGCTGGTTGACCCGTGCATGCTGGTGGAGGTCGCCGCAGGCCTTGTCCACACCTTCCTGCATCTGGCAGGGCTGGAGCGAGGCGCGATGGCGCGTCCGCGCCGCAGCGCCAGTGCGGCCGCGCGTGCCGTTGAGGCGACTGCAGCGAGAGCCAAGACTCGCGTGCATCAGGCGCGGCTCGCTGCGCATCGTCAGGCGGCACGGTTGCGTGCTGTCGTCGGCACCACTGCAACCACGTCGCATCCCTGCCTTGCAGCTGCACTTGCGGCCGGTTCGTTGCGCACTACCGCAGCGTAACCTCATCAATTTAGACGTTCAGACGTCCAAATGAATTTCGGGGTCGCTGCGCGCAACGCGTGGCGACCTTTTGGTGCGCCCGATGCGCCGCGGCCTCGCCAAAATAGGCGAGAAAAGATGGAAAACCAAGGCATCAAACCCAAGTTTTTGACACCGGCGGAAGCGGTTTGGGAAAGCCCGTGGGGGCTCGGGCTGAAACCGGTCCCAGCGCACCCAGAAGCTGCCGCCCGGGTTGCCATCTGCAGGGGTAAGTTCCCGTTTCCGGTGCGAAAAATTTGTGGGCGCAGCGTTGTTGACATGCGCGACATCGAGAACTACGCGGCGCCCGATCCCGAGGCACGCCCGACACCCTGCGCACCCGACGCCCCCCGGCGCCGCCGCGGGCGCCCGAGAAAGCAGCCTGTCAGCGGGGGTGAAGCATGAGCAAAGCCCAAGTTCCACCCGGGTTGGTTCACCTGCAGCTCATCGATTTGGTTACGTTGGCAGTTTTGCTAGGCAGAAGCCAGGAGACGATCAAATCGGACTTGCGCCGCGCGCCGTGGCGTCTGCCCCCACCGATTCCAGCGCGGGACTGGGCGAGGCCGATGTGGCTTGCGGGAGCAGTGGAAGAATGGATTGCGTCGCCCCCGCCAGGGAGGCTTGGTGGTGGGAAGCGAGGCAAAGGCAAGGTTCGCCGGCAGCAGGCTGATTGAGCTGGGCCAAGGTAGCCCAGCCGGAGGGGGTGATATCCCCGACGAACCCGGCTCTGGCCGCACCAGCGGCTCCTGGGGCATCCCGCGGGGCGGGGTCTGTAGGGGTGTGGCGTCCCCATGCCTGCGCGCGCCGCGGGGCGAGCCTAGAGGTAATGTCTGGACGTCCAGACGTCCAAAATGTGTTGTTACGAATTTTGCCGCGACGCTCAAAAACGTGTCGTTACGTTTTTACTCCCGCGCGCATGCGCATACAGGCGCGCGCGCGTGAATTAATAAAAAAGAGCTCTTCTTTGTTTACAACAAAAGCTCTTGTGCTCGGTTTTGGGTATTTATCCAGCTGGTGGTGGTGTTTTTGATCTGGGTGGGCGAAGTGTGGGCGGGTGTGGGGCAGGCGGTGGGCGGCAGCTCCTGGCCGCCCACGGGCTGCCCCGCAGCCGTCCACACGGTGGCCGCAGGCCATCGTCCACGCCCAGCTGGATCCAGCTATATAGGCACAGCGCGGCACGCTCTGGGGCAGGGACCCGGCACAGCGCGGCACCACCAAAGGCACAGCGCGGCACGCTCTGGGGCAGGGACCCGGCACAACACGGCACGGACCCAAACTGAAGGCGGTCGCTCCCGTGGATGATGGGCGCTTTGCGCCCACCGTGTGGACAAGGCCGGGACAGCCCGTGGGCGGCCCCGAGGGGCCGTCCACCGCCCGCCCCAGCCTTCCCCACACTTCACCCACCGGAGCGCCGTGGTGGTGCCCTGGCGGGTTGGCGGGACAAGCGCCGCCACTAGGCAGATAGATCTAAATTCAAATCCTGAAGCGCAGGCTAAGCCGAGGCCAAACGTGCAGGCTCACCCCAGCAACACAGAGACGACCCACGGAAATTTCTAGGCCAAATCTAGGCCATCCGGCCACGAAAAAGGCCCGCTTTCGTGGGCGGACCTGTTTCGTAAGTGCTTGATTTTGGTCGGGGAGACAGGATTCGAACCTGCGACTTCTACGTCCCGAACGTAGCGCTCTACCAGGCTGAGCTACACCCCGTGGGAAGCCGCGTATCTTAATCGGCGTGCCCGGTCTTGGCAACAGCGGCATGCGTCCGGGCTACCACGGTGCTACGGGAGGCGCATGGCGTTCTGCTAACCTTGACGGCTGCCGTCGCGCGGTCAGTCGTCGGGCGGAACGTTCCCCATCGTCAGTAGAGGATTTCATGGCGCTTACCCCGGCCCGCACCATGCCCGGCGTGCTCGAGTTGTTGCCGCTGGACCAGATCGCCTTCCAGCGCATGCTCGACGTGATCCGCCGCAACTATGAGCGCTTCGGCTTCCTGCCGATCGAGACGCCGGTGATCGAGTATTCGGACGTGCTGCTCACCAAGACCGGCGGCGAAACTGAGCGCCAGGTGTATTTCGTGCAGTCCACCGGTGCGCTGAACGCCGCCGGCAGGGTCGACGAGGGGGTGCCCGAGCTGGCATTGCGCTTCGACCTCACCGTGCCGCTGGCCCGCTACGTGGCCGAGCACGAACGCGAGTTGAGCTTTCCGTTTCGCCGCTACCAGATGCAGCGGGTGTACCGCGGCGAACGCGCGCAACGCGGGCGCTTCCGCGAGTTTTACCAGTGCGATATCGACGTGATCGGCAAGGACAGCCTGTCGGTGCGCTACGACGCCGAGATTCCGGCGGTGATCTACAGCGTGTTCCGCGAGCTCAACGCGGGTGCGTTCACCATCCAGCTCAACAACCGCAAGCTGATGCGCGGCTATTTCGAGAGCCTGGGCATCATCGACAGCGAAGAACAGATGCTGGTGCTGCGTGAGGTGGACAAGCTGGACAAGCGTGGCGCCGATTACGTGCGCGACACGCTGACCGGCGAGTTGTTCGGTTTCAGTGCCGGGGTGGCGCGCAAGATCCTCGACTTCGTGCAGGTGCGCTCCAGCTCGCTGCAGGATGCCTTCGACAAGCTCGACGCGCTGGGCGCCGGCCCCGAGACGATGGAACTCGGCCGTGCCGAACTGAAGCAGGTGCTGGGCCTGATCCACGCCTTCGGCGTGCCACAGACGCACTACGCCCTGAACCTGTCGATCGCCCGCGGCCTGGACTACTACACCGGCACCGTCTACGAAACCACGCTCAACGACCATCCGCAGATCGGCTCGGTCTGCTCGGGCGGCCGCTACGAGAACCTGGCCGGGCAGTACACCAAGTCGCACCTGCCGGGGGTGGGCATTTCCATCGGCCTCACCCGCCTGTACTGGCAACTGCGCGATGCGGGGCTGATCAATACCGCGCAGAGCACGGTGGACGTGCTGGTCACCCAGATGGACGAGGCGCAGCTGCCCGCCTATCTCTCCCTGGCCGGCGAGTTGCGCGGTGCCGGGATTGCCACCGAGGCGGTGCTGGAAGGCGGCAAGCTCGGCAAGCAGTTCAAGTACGCCGACCGCGCCGGCATCCGTTTCGTGATCGTGCTGGGCGAGGACGAACTGGCCAGGGGCGTGGTCACGGTCAAGGATCTGCGCCGCGCGGATCAGTTCGAGGTGGCGCGCGCGGACCTGATCAAGACGTTGCGGGTGGAGCTGGAGCAGGCCGCGGCAATGGGCTGAGCGCATCGCCCGACGACCGCTGCGGCAGCCAGGGCCGGGCGCGGGCGCTTTGCGGCAAAAGCATCGGATGAACCGAATTCCAGTGAGGCAGCAGTGAGCAAATCCGGCACCATCGTTCTCGACGGCAGCAGCCTCACCCGCGCCCAGCTGGTGGCGGTAGCACGCGACGGCAGCAGCGTTGCACTGGACCCGGTCGGGCTCAAGCGCGTGCAGCGCGCGGCCGACTTCCTCGCCGCGAAAGTCAGTTGCGGCGAACCGACCTACGGCGTCACCACCGGTTTCGGCAGCAATGCGGACAAGCTGCTCGGCGCACACCGTCTGCGCGACGAGTTGCCCGGCGCAGCCTTGATCCAGGCCGAGCCGGGCAAGGATGGCCGGCACACTCCGCAAGGCACGCTGCTGGAGGAATTGCAGCACAACCTGATCATCACCCACGCGGTCTGCGTGGGCAAACCGTTCGGCGAGGACGTGGTGCGGGCGATGCTGCTGATCCGCATCAACACGCTGATGCGCGGGCACTCGGGGATTCGCGTGGGCACTCTCGAGGCGTTGACCGCGATGCTCAATGCCGGCGTGGTGCCGGTGGTGCCGGAGAAAGGATCGGTGGGCGCCAGCGGCGATCTGGCGCCGCTGTCGCATCTGGCGATCGTGCTGCTGGGCGGCGGTGAAGCGTTTTACCAGGGCGAGCGGATGCCTGGTGCCCAGGCGCTGGCGCGTGCCGGCCTCGTGCCGATCCGCCTGTCGTTCAAGGAAGGCCTGGCGCTGAACAACGGTACCGCGCAGATGCTGGCGACGGCGGCACTGGCGCTGGATACGCTGGAGCAACTGCTGGACACCGCCGATCTGGCCGCCGCGATGACGCTCGATGCGTTCGCCGGCCGCAGCGGCGCAATGCGCGCGGAGGTGCATGCGCTGCGTCCGCATCCCGGCCAGGTGGAAACCGCCGCGCATGTGCGCGAGCTGCTGGCCGGTTCCACCCTGATCGACATTCCCTATCACCTGGTGCCGCGCTTCAAGCCGTGGAGTGCCGAGGCATGGAGCGAGCCGGACGATCAGGCGCTGAGTTTCGACATCGGCTGGGACTGGGTGCCGGCCAACCAGCGGCATGGCCGCGAAGCGTTCTACAACCGCTTCCTGCCGTTCAAGGGCGGCAAGAAGCATCAGCCGCAGGATGCCTACAGCCTGCGCTGCATGCCGCAAGTGCACGGCGCGGTGCGCGATGCGTGGCGCCAGGCATGCCGGGTGATCGACATCGAGCTGAACTCGGTCACCGACAACCCGCTGATCTTCCCGGACAACGACGGTGCGCAATTCATCGAGGAGCAGGTGATCTCGGCCGGCCACTTCCACGGCATGCCGCTGGCGCTGGCGATGAGCTACGTGAAGGCGGCGCTCCCGGTGCTCGCCTCGATCTCCGAGCGGCGCCTGAACAAGCTGGTCGATCCGGCCACCAACGACGGCCTGCCGGCGTTTCTCACCGGCAACGAGGACGGTACCGATTCCGGCTTCATGATCGTGCAGTACACCGCCGCCGCGCTGGTCAACGACCTGGCCACCCGCGCGCATCCGGCCAGCGTGTATTCGGTGCCGACCAGCGCGAACGCCGAGGATCACGTCTCGATGGGCGCCAACGAGGCGCGCCATGTGCTGGAGATGATGGACGACCTCGGCCATGTGCTGGCGCTGGAGCTGTATACCGCCGCGCAGGCACTGGACTACCGCCAGGAGATGCTGAATGCCGCGCGCCGGCTGGCCACCCGCGGCGGCTGGCCGGCGCTGGCCGCGAAGATCGCCAACGCCCCGCGCGAGGGGCAGCCGCATCACGCGCAGTTCGTCGCCGAAGCGGGGCAGCTTGCCGGCGCGCTGACCGCCACCGGCGATTTCCATGCCGGCAGCCAGGTGCGCGATGCCCACGCGATCCTGCGTCGGCACATCGATTTCATGCATCGCGACCGGGCGATGGACGGCGATGTGCAAACGGTTTGCGCGCTGGTGCGGCAGGGCGCGTTTCGCCGGTCACGGACGCATTGAATTGTTTACTTCACCGATGGAAATTCAGCCATGAGCCTGATCCATACGCCCGTGTCATACGGCGAATTGATCGACAAGATCACCATTCTCGAAATCAAGTCCCGGCGCATCACCGACGCCGCCAAGCTGGTCAACGTGCACAACGAACTGGAACTGCTCAATGCCATCTGGGGCAATGACGCGGCCTCGAAGACCGATATCGGCAACGAACGTGCGAACCTGCTGGCGGTGAACGAGGCGTTGTGGGACATCGAGGACCGGATTCGCCTGAAGGAGCGCGCGCAGGCGTTCGACGAGGAGTTCATCGAGCTGGCGCGGCTGGTGTATTTCCGCAACGACGAACGTGCGGCGTACAAGCGGGAGATCAACCTCAGGCTCGGTTCGCAGCTGGTCGAGGAAAAGTCCTACCAGGATTACCGCGCACCTTGAGGTTCGCGTGCGGGGGCCCACCCTTCCGCGTGTAGGAGCCCACCCTGTGGGCGAAAGCTCTTCGTCGAGACCCGACAAAAGCATCGCGCACAGGGTGCGCTCCTACGGCAAGCCGAGGTCGTGCGCGGCGGCCTCGAATCGCTCGATCACGTCGCCGGTGCCGATCAAGTCCATCACGCCGGGCTTCTCGATCTTGCTGCCCCAGGGGATTTCGCTGGCCGGCCGGCCGAGGTGCTTGCGTGCGGCCTCGTCGTACCTGTTCACGCACCAGCGGCGGTCGGAATACGGGCCGGAACGGTCCGGGTTGCTGGCGGCATGCAGGCCCAGCACCCGGGTGCCGACCGCGTTGGCCATGTGCATCGGGCCGGAATCCGGCGCCAGCAGCAACTGCGCACGGGTGAGCATGGCCAGCAGTTGCTTGAGCGTGTCCTTGCCGGTGAAGTCCAGCGGGGCGCGCCGGCATGACGCCAGTATCGCGTCGGCCATCGCGCGATCGGCCGCGGACGGCCCGCCGACCAGCGCCACCCGCCAGCCGCGGACGGCCGCGTGATCGATCACCGCGGCATAGCGCTCGGCCCGCCAGTTGCGCAAGGCATGGCTGGACGTCGGACTGACCAGCAGGGTCGGCACCATGCCGGGCAATTGGGTGGCTGCCCAGGCATGGGCCTGCTCGGGAATCGGGATATCCCAGCGCACCTCGGTCTGTTTCAGGCCCAGCGGTTCGCAGAAACTGCCGATCGCGTCGAGCACGTGTTCGCCAGTGCGCGCGGGGATGCGCTCGTTGATCACCAGGCCGTGCAGGTCCCTGGAGCGCGCGCGGTCGTAGCCGATGCGCCGCTCGGCCCGGATGCCCAGGCTCAGCGCATTGGAACGCAGCGCCACCTGCATCTGCAGCAATGCATCGAAGCGTCGTCCGCGCACCGCCGCGTGTACTGCGCGCATGCCGGCCCAGCCCGCACGCTTGTCGAACGTGATGAACTCCACCCCGGGCAGGTCGCCGACCAGCCTGCGTTCGAGCGCGCCGACAATCCACGTGAGGGAGGTCTCCGGCCATGCCCGCTGCAAGGTATGCAGCAGCGGCACCACATGGGTGACGTCGCCGATGGCGGAAGTGCGCAGCAGGCAGATCGAGACGGGGTCTGTCATGGGGCTTGGGCTAGAATCGCCGGGAGTGGACGGTGACGGGAATCCGGCAGCACTGATGATGCAGGAACGAATACACCAAGACGCTGCCGGCGCGATTCTGTTCGACGCCGCGGTAACGCCGCAAGTCGATCATGACTGGTTTGCCCCGGCGTATTGGCGTGAGCGTGGCGCCTTGCGCACGCTCGCTGGCGGGCGCGGCGGCGTGGCGGTCATCAGCAGTCCGGTCGGCGAGTGCGTGTTGCGGCATTACCGCCGCGGCGGGCAGATGGCTGCGCTGATGGGCGATCGCTATCTCTGGATGGGCGCCGACCGCACGCGCCCGTTCGTCGAGTTCCGCCTGCTTGGCGAGATCGCGCGGCGTGGCCTGCCAGCGCCGGCAGTGGTCGCGGCACGTTATGTCCGGCGTGGCCTGTTCTACACCGCCGACCTGATCACCTGCCGCATCGCCGACGCTCGCACGCTGGCCGAGTGCCTGGCGGCAGGGCGGCTGGATGAAACACTGGCCGCGGCGGTCGGCGAACTCGTGGCGCGCTTTCATCGTGCCGGTATCTGGCATGCCGACTTGAATGCGCACAATGTGCTGGTGACGCCGGGGGGGCTTTACCTGGTCGACTTCGACCGCGGCCGGTTGCGTACGCCGGCAACCGCATGGCAGCAGGCCAACCTGCGGCGCCTGCGCCGTTCGCTGCTGAAGCTGGGGGCGGCGGTGCAGGGCGAGGCCGTGTTCGGGCAAACGGTGTGGCAGCCACTGCTGGAACACTACGGGCGTACATTGGGCGCATGAACTGGCATCTGCATTTTCTCGGGGTGGGGGCGTCGCATGCGGTGGAGCTTGGATCCTCCGCCGCCGTGCTCGAGCGTGACGGCGAGCCCGTGCTGCTGATCGACTGCGGCCCCGACACGCTCGATCGCTACCTGGCGGCCTACGATGCATTGCCGTCGGCGTTGTTCATCACGCATACCCACATGGATCACGTGGCCGGGCTGGAGCGATTGTTTTTCAAACTGTGGTTCGACGAGCGCCTGCGCGGTCGTACCAAGGTCTTCGTGCATGCCGCGCTGCTGCCATGGCTGCAGATGCGGGTGGCCGACTATCCCGGCGCGCTGGCCGAGGGCGGCGTCAACTACTGGGAGGCGTTTCGCCTGCTGCCGTGCACGCGCGGCTTCTGGCTGGACGCTCTGTGGTTCGATGTGTTCGCCACGCGCCATCATGCGCCCGGTACGTCGTACGGGCTCGCGCTGGCCGGCAGCTTCATCTACACCGGCGACACCCGGCCGATCCCCGAGGTGCTGGCGCAGCGTGCCGGTGGGAGCGAATGGATTGCGCACGATTGCAGCCTGGTCGGCAACCCCTCGCACACCGGCATCGACGACATCGAACGCGAATACGACGCTGCCGTGCGTTCGCGGCTGGTGCTGTACCACTACGGCAGCGCCGCCGATGGCGCGGCGCTGGCCGCGTGCGGTTACCGCATCGCCGCTGCCGATAGCCGGATTGCCCTGGCCGAACCGTCCGCGCCGCGGGCTGACGCAGGTTGACTCGGCCATCGACCTGTGGAGCCGGCTGGCGGGCGATGCTTTTGCTCTGAGGGTTGGAGAGCCAAAGCCAAAGCATCGCCCGCGAGCGGACTCCCTAAGGGGGCTTTTCTTGCCTGTATCTGGGCCAGCCGCTATCCTTCCGCTTCTTTGCCGGGTCGGATTGTCCGGCAAGGGTGGTTTCAAGGTGTGCAGAGGTGTCCTGAGTGGTTGAAGGAGCACGCCTGGTAAAGTGTGCATCAGGGTAAACCTGTCGCGGGTTCGACAAATTCGTCTGGAACGAATTTGGACAGCCGCAGGCTGGCCCCGAACGCCAGTGAGGGGTGAGACTCAGGATGAGTCGAACAATCCCGCGCGGTGGTCGTGGCGCGAAAAATCATGTGGAGAGGTGTCCGAGTGGTTGAAGGAGCACGCCTGGAAAGTGTGTATAGGGTAAAACCTATCGCGGGTTCGAATCCCGCTCTCTCCGCCAGTTTCTGAACCAGTGCGACAGCCTGAAGCTGGCGCAACAGCAAAACAATCAAGCGATACCGCTTGACGTCCATGGTGGCCCCGTCGGTCCCCCCGCGACGATAGTTCGCAAACTCCGCCAGGTCCGGAAGGAAGCAACGGTAGCGAATGATTCGGGTGCCGGGGTGTGGCTGGCGGGGCCGCCGCCTTTTCCGGGCTGCACTTTTACTGACTTACCCCTTCCGACTTGGCACAATCAGTCTTCGCCCCAAGGTAGTCAGGCATGTCTTATCAGGTACTCGCCCGCAAGTGGCGTCCGCGCAAGTTCGCCGAGCTGGTCGGACAGGAGCACGTGGTGCGTGCCCTCACCAATGCGCTGGACACCGGGCGCATGCACCACGCCTACCTGTTCACCGGCACCCGCGGCGTGGGCAAGACCACGATCGCGCGCATCTTCGCCAAGTCGCTGAACTGCGAGCGCGGGCAATCGGCCGATCCGTGCGGGGAGTGCGCGGTGTGTACCGCGGTGGACGAGGGGCGCTTCGTCGACCTGCTGGAAATCGATGCGGCCAGCAACACCGGCGTGGATGACGTGCGCGAGGTGATCGAGAACGCGCAGTACGCACCGTCGCGCGGCCGCTTCAAGGTGTACCTGGTCGACGAGGTGCACATGCTGTCGAAGAACGCGTTCAACGCGTTGCTGAAGACGCTGGAAGAGCCGCCGCCGCACGTGAAGTTCCTGCTCGCCACCACCGACCCGCAGAAGCTGCCGGTGACGGTGCTGTCGCGCTGCCTGAAGTTCAATCTGAAACGGCTGCTGCCGGAACAGATTTCCGGCCAGATGCGGCACATCCTCGGCGCGGAAAACATCGCCTATGAAGACAGTGCGATCGCCGAACTGGCGCGCGCAGCCGATGGCTCGTTGCGCGACGGCCTGTCGCTGCTCGATCAGGCGATTGCCTACGGCGGCGGTACGCTGCAAGCCGGCGACGTACGCACCATGCTCGGCAGCGTGGCTCGCGGGCAGGTGCTGGGTGTCCTCGATGCGCTGGCAGCCGGGGACGGTGAACGGCTGTTGGCCGAATGTACGCAGATCGCCTCGTACTCGCCGGATTTCGGCGGGGTGCTGGACGATCTGGCCGGCGTGCTGCATCGCCTGCAGCTGATCCAGCTGATCCCCGGCTACCGGCCGGACGAAGACGGCGAGGACAACAACGCCCTGACCGCGCTGGCCGAACGGATCGCGCCCGAAGACGTGCAACTGTATTACCAGATCGCCACCTCGGGCCGGCGCGATCTGGCGCTGGCACCGGATGCGCGTACCGGCTTCGAGATGGCGCTGTTGCGCATGCTGGCGTTCCGTCCCGGCGATGGCGCGCCCGCTGCGCTTGCAGATCGGCCTGCCGCCAGCCGTGCAACGCAGCCATCGGCGCCGCAGCGGAGCGGCGCGGCGGCGCACGAGCGCCGGACCAGCCACGCGTCAGCGCCATCGTCCGCACCCGCTGCACCGGCGCCGGAGCGCGCCGCCGGGATCAAGGCGCCGGTGGCGCTGGATGCCGATGGCCTGCCGGACTGGGAAGCCCTGATCGAATGCGCCGGCCTGCGTGGCCCGTTCGGCCTGCTGGCGCAGAATGCGGTGCTGCGCGAACGCGACGGCCAGACCCTGGTGCTCGCGCTGCAGCCGGCCCACATGAGCCTCGCAGTGGAGCCGATGGTGAGCCAGATGGAGGAGCGCATCGGTCAGGCGCTCGGCGAACGCATTCGCCTGCGCTTCGTCGGCAGCAGCCATGGTTCCGCGGCGCAGACCCCGGCAGCCCGTGCCGCGCAGGCGCGCGACGCGGCGCAATCGGCCGCCGAGCAGGCGATCGATGCCGATCCGCTGGTGCAGTCCCTGAAACGCGAACTGGGCGCGCGGGTGGTGCCGCAGTCCGTCAAACCTTTTGCCAGTGATCCCGGAGCAGTGTGATGAGAGGACAGATCGGTCAGCTGATGCAGCAGGCCCAGCGCATGCAGGAAGACATGAAGCGTGCGCAGGAAGAAATCGCCAAGCTGGAAGTCACCGGCAGCGCCGGTGGCGGCCTGGTCAGCGTGGTGATGACCGGCGCGCATGAGGTGCGCCGGGTGCAGATCGACCGGCAGATGTTTGCCGACGATCCGGAAATGGCCGAGGATCTGGTGGCCGCCGCGATCAACGATGCGGTGAACAAGGTGGCCGAAGCCAGCAAGGAGAAACTGGGCGGCGTCACCGCCGGGATGAGCCTGCCGGCCGGCTTCAAGATGCCCTTCTGATGAATTCGGAACGGTCGAGACAGACATGAGCGGTTCTCCACTTCTCGCCGAACTGATCGAAGCACTGCGCTGCCTGCCCGGCGTGGGCAGCAAGAGCGCCCAGCGGATGGCCTTCCATCTGCTGGAGCGCGAGCGCGAGCGGGGGGTGAAACTGGCCGGCGTGCTGGAGCAGGCGATGCATCGCATCGGCCACTGCAGCCAGTGCCGCAATTTCAGCGAGGAACCGCTGTGCTCGTTGTGCGCCAGCGCCAGCCGCGAGCGCAAGCTGCTTTGTGTCGTGGAGTCGCCGACCGACCTGGCGGCGATCGAACAGGCCACCGGCTATCGCGGCCAGTATTTCGTGCTGATGGGACGGCTGTCTCCGCTCGATGGCATGGGGCCGGAGGAGCTGGGCCTGCAGCAGTTGACCCGGCGCCTCGGCGAAGGCGAGATCGAGGAGCTGATCATCGCCACCAATCCGACCGTGGAAGGCGAGGCGACGGCGCACTACCTGGCGCAATTGGCACGTGCCGGCGGGGTGCGGCCGACCCGGCTCGCGCACGGCGTGCCGCTGGGCGGCGAGCTGGAATATGTCGATCGGAGCACGTTGGCGCACGCCTTCGGCGGCCGGCAATTGCTGGATTGACCCACTGCAAGGGAACCATCATGAGCGACACGATTTTCAACAAGATCATCCGCCGCGAAATTCCGGCCGACATTGTCTACGAGAGCGATGATGTGCTGGCCTTCCGCGATCTGAACCCGCAGGCGCCGGTGCATGTGCTGTTCATCCCGAAGCGCGAGCTGGTTACGCTCAACGATGCCGGTCAGGCGGACGCGCTGCTGCTCGGCCAACTGCTGCTGGCTGCCGCCGACTATGCGAAGCAGGAAGGTTTCGCCGAGCAGGGATACCGCACAGTGGTCAACTGCAACGCGGATGGCGGGCAGACCGTGTTTTATCTGCACGTGCATCTGCTGGCAGGCCGTCGCATGCACTGGCCGCCCGGTTGAACCCGGCACACGGAACAGGATTCCCCTCCATGAAAAACGCCGGCGGTTCGCCGGCGTTTTTCATGGAACTGCCGCTGCCGGCCCTCAATAGGGGTAACCCCACGGCCCGCCCCAGTACGGATAACCCCATGGGCCGTAGTAGCGCGGACCCCATGGCCCCCAGAACGGGTCGTAGTAGCCGGCTGGATAACGCACCTCGACGTGTTTCGGCCACAGATAGATCACATCGGCCTCCACCCGCGGATAGGCGTAGTCGTACTCGCCCACTTTCTGGGACACCGTGCCATGCAGCGTGCCGGTGACCGTCAATTCGCGGCCGCGGACGAACACTTCCGGGTCATAGAAGCCGTCGTGGCAGGCGACGAAGCGGCCCTGGGTTTCGCCCGAGGTGTCGGCTTTCGGGCGTGCCTGATTGTCCAGCGGGTGCGACAGCACATAGAAGCAGGTCTGCTGCGGACCCGGCACGGTCTTGATGATCTCGCCGCCCCAGCGCACATGGGCGCCGCCGGCACCGCCCTGTTGCGCGCTGGATGTGGTGATGTCGGTATAGGTGCCTTCCAGCGGCTTGGGCACCGTCGCGCAGCCGCCCAACAGGGCGATGGCTGCGGCGAGGGCAAGGGGGCGGTACAGAGACATGGCTGTTTCTCCATCATGGGCGACGACAGGAGCCATCGCGGCTGCTTCATTTGACCACACGACCGACCCGGAAATTCCCTGCGGCGCGTCGAAAGGCACGCAATGGTTCAGCCGGCGGTTCGTCCTGAGCGTAACGCAGTTCCAGATAACGCTTCATCAAGGCGGCAAGCTCCTCACGCTGTGCCGGCAGCGCGCGTGCGGCGCGATGCAGGTAATGCTGCGGACCTTCGCCGGGGCGACGGACAATGCCCCGGCGTGCCAGCTTGCGCTCGATCTCGCGCAGGGCGTCACGCAAGGGATCGCCCGGTTTCCGGCGCAACAACGCCCAGGCCATGCCGATCCCGATGAACAACGCACTGCTGACCGCCAGCAGCACGCCCAATGTCGCCGTATCGGTATCGCGGATGCCGAACGGCGTCAGCAGGCCGCGCTGGCGCAGCGAATCGAACCCTATAACGCCCTGGTCCCACCAGCGGTTGACGATGTCCCAGTGATTGCGCAGACCTTGCAGCCAGTCGCTGCGATACCAGGCCAACTGATCGCCGGCGGCGGCCGCCGCACCCAGCGTGACCCGTTCCGGGCGCGCCGCGGCGGTGGGATCGACGCGCACCCAGCCGCGCCCGGACAGCCATACCTCGCTCCACGCATGGGCATCGGAGTTGCGCACCAGCAGGTAGTTGCCGAGCTTGTTCCAGTAGCCGCCCTGGTAACCGGTGACCACGCGCGCCGGGATGCCGGCGTCGCGCATCAGCACGGTGAATGCCGAGGCATAGTGTTCGCAGAAACCCTCGCGGGTGGAGAACAGGAAATCGTCCACCGCGTCGTGCCCGAGCGGGGCCGGTGCCAGCGTGTAGTGGAAGCCGTCGTTGTGGAACAGCGACAACGCGGCCTGCACGATCGCGGCATCGTCACCGCCGTAGCGTTGCCGCCACTGGACGGCCAGCGCACGCGTGCGTGGATTGAAGCCGGCCGGCAGACGCAGACTCAGGCGGCGCGAGCGTGCGTCCAGCGTGGGCTGCAATCGATAGTGCAGCGCCGAACGCAGTCGATAGCTGAGCGGATCGTTCACCGGCTTGTCGGCCAGCACCTCGCGATCCGGCTGCAGTTGCGCCTGCGCCGGTGCGGCCAGCGGCATGTCGAGGGTTGGCAGCATCCGCCGATGGGTCGGTTCCAGGCTGATCCGGTAGCCGATTGCGCCGCTGGCCTCGACAGCTGCGGTTGTCCGCAGGTGCCTGGTGGCGACGTAATGCCAGCTGCGGCCGTCGTAATCCCACATCACGTAGGCGCGGAAATAGCGCAGGTCCGGGGGCGGCGGTGCACCGTCGAAGCTCACCCGCAGCGCGGGGTGGTCGTCGATGAGCAGTTCGGTGAAGTTGCCCGGCGACATGCTGTCGCTCAGTCCGGTGCGCGCTTCACCGGGTGCGGGGGCTCCCCACAGCGGGCTGTCCAGCCGCGGCACCAGCATGAACGCGAGCAAGGTCAGCGGCAGTGCCGCCGCCAGCAAGGCAAGGCTGGGCAGCAGGGTACGCGGCAGGCTGGTCGGTACCTGCGCCGGCTCCAGTGCGCGCAGGGTGGCCAATGCGGGCAGCAGGCCCAGTGCGACCGTGATCGTGGCGAGCATTCTCTGGTCGAACAGCAGTGCGGCCATCAGCGCGAAACAGGCGAAGCTGATGCCGACGCGCACGTCGCGCCGGGTTTCGCTCTCCAGCAGCTTCAGGACCAGCAGGCCGATCGCCAGTGCCGCACCGGGTGCGCGTCCGAAGATGCTGCCGTAGCTGGCGATCACCGCCAGTGTCAGCAACGCCAGCAGCGGCAACTTGAGCCAGCGCGGGACCTGACCGATGCGCTGCCGTCGCTGCCACCAGCGCCAGATGAGAAGGACGGCCAGGGCGACGCTCAGCCACCACGGCAGGTGCGGCACATGCAGTGCGAGCACCGATGCGATGGTCAGGCTGAGCAGGTCGAAGGCACGATCGTCGATCGGCGGCGCGGCGGTTTTCCGGTGCGGCGGCATCGTCATGGCATGCACGCCAGCGCATTCATGCAGCGTGCGTAGTGCAGCGGCCCGCTGCCCGCCGGGATGTCGGTGCCGGGCAACCACAGGCTGTAGTTGCGTCGCTGGGCCTGCGCTTCGTCCAGCCAGCGCGCCAGCCGGGCGATGCGTGCCTCGTTGTCCATGCCGCGCAGCTGGCGCCAGTCCAGCTGCCAGTGCGGGCGGCTTTGCGGCTGTTCGAAATCCTTCACCAGCAGGCTGTGATGATGCGCGCTGGCTTTCCAGGCGATGCGCCGCTGCGGGTCGCCGGCGCGGTAATCGCGCAGCGCGGCCAGCTCATCGCCTTGATGCAGGCGCATGTGCCGGGAATCGTCGACAAGGGCGTGTGGCGGCGGCCCGGAAAGCTCGGGGCGCGGCCACACCAGTACCGACTGGTCGGGATGCAGCCAGCTCCATGCGCGGAACAGGCCGAGCGGCCAACTGCTCCACACGCGAAGCCGCGGCAGTGCCTGCCAGCCGCGCTGCGTCGTGGGCAATGCCAGCTTCACGTTTGCCGCGGCGTTGGCGTCGAGCGCGAATGCCGTCGACGCGTGGTCCAGATCGATGCGGATCGCCTGGCGCGGGCGGCTGGAGTCGAACGCCAGCGTGAGTTCGATCGGCTCGCCGGCGATGGCGTGACCGGCGCGGATATGCGCGAGTCGCAATCCGTCGAGGCCGCGAAACGCGACCAGCATGCTGGCGGCACTGGCGGCGCCGAGCAGGCAGGTAAGCAGCAGTGCGGCATTGTTCGCGTAGTTCAAGGCGCCGACCAGCATCACCAGCAGCAATACGGAAAAGCCGAGGCCGAAGCCGGTCGGAACGATGTAGATGCGTCGGCGATGCAGCTCGATCGGCAGGTTCTCGATACGGCGGTAGCGGGTGAGTGCCGGCAGCCGGCCTTCGGCCCACGCTTGCACGCGCTGCAGCAGGCCGTGCATCAATCCACCGCCACCTCGGCCAACAGCTGCCGTGCCAGCGCGTCGCCGTTGCCGCCGCGTGCCGACAGCAGACGATGCGCGGCCAGCGGCACGAACAGCGCCTGGATGTCCTCCGGCAGGACGTGGCTGCGGCCGTTGAGCAAGGCCCACGCGCGTGCCGCGCTGAGCAGTGCCAGGCCGGCGCGCGGCGACAGGCCTACGCGGATCTCGCCATGCCGGCGACTGGCGCCGAGCAATGCCTGCAGGTAATCGAGCAGGGCCGTGCTGGCGGTGATGCTCTGCGCCTGCCGATGCAGCGCGAGCAGCGCCGCGCCGTCGAGTTGCGGGGTCAGCTGGGCCAGCAGGTCGCGGCGGTCGCTGCCGGTGAGCAGGGCGCGTTCAGCCGTCGTATCCGGATAGTCCAGCGACAGGCGAAGCATGAAGCGATCCAGCTGCGAGTCGGGCAACGGAAAGGTGCCGTTGAGGTCGAGCGGGTTCTGCGTGGCGACCACGAAGAACGGTTGCACCAGGGCATGCGTCTGGCCGTCCACGGTGACCTGGTTCTCGGCCATCGCCTCCAGCAGCGCGCTTTGCGTCTTCGGGCTGGCGCGGTTGATTTCGTCGGCCAGCAGCAGGCCGGTGAAGATCGGTCCGGGATGAAACCGGAACTGGCCGGTTTCGCGTTCGAACACGCTGACCCCGATGATGTCCGACGGCAGCAGGTCGCTGGTGAATTGCACGCGCTGGAAATCCAGCGCGAAGGTTGCGGCCAGCGCGTGCGCCAGGGTAGTCTTGCCGACGCCGGGTACGTCTTCCAGCAGCAGGTGGCCGCCGGCGATCAGGCAGGCGAAGGCCAGCTTTACTTGGCGCGGCTTGCCCAGCAGCACCTGGTTGACCTGGGCCATCGCGGCGCTCAGGCGCTGCTGCAGATTCTCGTCGCGCTGCTGGGTGATGGCGGACATGGGCTCTACGTGATCGTCGTGGAAGGGGCAGGTGGGGGCACCGGCATGGCCGCACCAGTGTAGCGTTCGGTTTCCGCAGTTGGCGAACCGGAACTGTTGCCGGGTTCGCAGTTGAGCGCGGCCCGCAGCCATGGCCTGACGCGGCCGCGCAGATCATGACAGCAGCCGGTGCCGCCTCGAACAACCCGAATTGCGTAGGAGCGCACCCTGTGCGCGAATTGCTCCTTATGGATGCTCAACAAGAGCATTCGCGCACAGGGTGCGCTCCTGCAAGTGCCGGGAACCGGAGCATTCGCGATTCCTTTGTGCCTCCGCGATCATGGCAGGGCGACGCCGCACTTGCGCAACAATCTGGCCAGGGCGATCAACGGCAATCCGATCAGTGCGCTGGGATCGTGGTTGTCGATGGCCTCGAACAGGCTGATGCCGAGTCCTTCGCACTTGAAACTGCCGGCGCAGTCGAGCGGTTGCTCGCGCTCGACGTAGCGGGCGATTTCGGCGCCGTCCAGGCGGCGAAAGCGCACGCGAGTGTGGTCGACGTGGGTGTGCCGGCGGCCGTCGCGCGTGTCGAGCAGGCACAGCGCAGTATGGAAATGCACTTCGCGCCCCGAGCTTGCCTTCAGCTGGGCGCGGGCGCGTTCGGACGTGCCGGGTTTGTCGAGGATCAGCCCGTCGAGCTCGGCGACCTGGTCGGAGCCGATCACCAGCGCAGCGTGCCAACCTTTCGCGGCGGCGTCGGCCTTGGCGATGGCCAGTCGCAGCGCGCGCGCCGGCGCCGTTTCATGCGGCAAGACGGTTTCGTCGGTGCCGGGCGCGCATTGCTCGAAATCCGCACAAAGCCGGCGCAGCAGTCCGGCGCGGTAGCGCGAGGTGGAGCCCAGTACCAGTCGAACCGGCATCGGCTGTGCTGGAATCATGTGCCGGGTTCGCGGCGGATGTGTTCGCTCATGGCGCTGTCCAGATCGTGCTGGGCCTTGGTGAGTGCCTGCAGCAGGGGCTGCAGGCGGTTGCGGGTGTCGTGCATCGACCGGACGGCCTGGTCAAGTTCGAGTTGGCTGGCGTGCCTGGAGCGATCACGGATCCACAAGCGTTGCTGCAGCAGTGCGCGCAGTCCGGCATCGATCGCATGCTGCGCGTCCTGTTCGCTGGCGGCGGGCAGGTCCGGGTTCAGGGAGATCACCGCGTGCGCCTGCTGCAGGCCTGCCCGGCAGGTCTTGAGGTCGGCCTCGAGTCGGTCGGCCACGTCGAGCAATTTCCGCAGACTGGTTGTGTGCCGTGCCTGGCGCCAGCGCCACCGCAGCGTCCAGCCCAGTGCCGCGACAACCATCAGCACCAGCAACCCGGTTGCGCCGAGCGTCAGATAGGTATTCACGGGAGCCCGGTTCATGTGGTCAGGGAATTCAGTCTGCCGCATGGATGCCCGATCAGGCAAAATGCGCGGCCGAATCGAGCGGTTCCGGATGCTTGTTTGGCGATGCCGGTTGACTTCGGGAGGTCCGAAACCTAGAATTTCGCGATTATGTCCGTGACACTGCCAGAGTCCGTGGACGCTTGGCGCATGGTTTCGGCGCGGCGTTCGTTTGAAGGAATGCTGCCCATCGCGGCCATGACCCGCTTGTGCGAGACGTTGGCAAATTCCGACGGAACGGTACGGTTCGAGCTGGATTTCGGACGTGACGGTCTTGGTACGGACTACCTCGATGTTCATGCCGAGGGTTTCCTCACGCTGACCTGTCAGCGCACATTGGAACCGTTCGCATGGCCGGTCGCGGTGCATACCAGGCTTGGCCTGATCAGGCTGGAGCGCGACGAGGCCGGCTTGCCGCCCGATTGCGAACCGCTGCTGGTGGCAGAGCATGGCCGGTTGAATCCGGTCGAGGTGATTGAAGACGAATTGCTGCTGGCGTTGCCGCTGGTTCCGGTCAATCCGGACAGCAGCCTGCCCGATGAAGTGACAGGCCACGATCCGGGACAGGCTTCCACCGGTGAGGGGCACAACGAAAATCCGTTCGCGGTTTTGCGCGAACTGAAGAAATAACCACCGGCCGGGGTCGTCACGATCCAGGTCATGCCGATCCAGATCGTAACGATCCAGACCATACCGATTCAGATCATCAAGCTTCAGCTGGAGAACTACCATGGCAGTCGCCAAGAGCCGCCGTACCCCATCAACCCGTGGCATGCGCCGTTCGCATGACGCGTTGCAGACCGTGCAGCTGTCCACCGATCCGACCAGTGGCGAGGTGCATCTGCGCCATCACGTCACCAAGGACGGCTACTATCGCGGCAAGAAGGTCATCGAGACCAAGGGTGCGGTGCCGGTGGAGGATTGATCGTTTTCGTGGAATCCTGCGGATTCCCGGGGTACGATCGGCAAGACGGCGCGGCGACGCGCCGTTTTGCGTTGAGGGACACCGCAACATTTCGCCCGACCTCCCGTTTTGTTGATGGATAGTTGAATGGCCCAGATTTACGCCCGCATCATCGCCACCGGCAGTGCGTTGCCCGAACGTGTGGTAACCAACGCCGACCTGGAAAAGATCGTCGATACCACCGACGAGTGGATCCAGAGCCGTACCGGTATCCGCGAGCGCCATATCGCCGCTGACGGCGAGACGACCGGAGATCTGGCGCTGCGTGCCGCGCAGAACGCACTCGACGCCGCCGGCGTCAAGGCGTCCGAGCTCGACCTGATCATCCTGGGCACGACCACGCCGGACATCATCTTTCCGTCCACCGCCTGTCTGGTGCAGCATCGTCTTGGCGCCGACGGCTGCGCTGCATTCGACGTGAATGCCGCCTGTTCCGGTTTCGTGTATGCGCTGGGCATTGCCGACAAGTTCATCCGCAGCGGGCAGTCGAAGAAGGTGCTGGTGATCGGTGCCGAAACGCTGACCCGGATGGTCGACTGGAACGAGCGCGAAACCTGCGTGCTGTTCGGCGACGGTGCCGGGGCGGTGGTGCTGGAGGCTTCCGGCGAACCGGGCATCTACGCCACCTGCCTGCATGCCGACGGCGGCTACAAGGATCTGCTGTACAACCCGGTCGGCGTGTCGGTCGGCTTCGCCGACGAGCCGAACCACGGCGTGCGCATCCACATGGCCGGCCGCGAAGTGTTCAAGGTTGCGGTCAAGACGCTCGATTCGCTGGTTGACGAAACCCTGCAGGCTGCCGGCATGCGGGAGTCGGACATCGACTGGCTGATTCCGCACCAGGCCAATCTGCGGATCATCCACGCGACCGCCAAGCGACTGAACATGCCGATGGAACGGGTCATCGTGACCGTCGACAAGCATGCCAACACCTCGTCCGGGTCGGTGCCGCTGGCGCTCGATTACGCCGTGCGCTCGGGCAAGGTGCAGCGCGGCCAGAACCTGCTGCTGGAAGCATTCGGCGGCGGCTTCACCTGGGCCTCGGCGATGCTGCGTTACTGACCGGACGCGCTGCGCGCGGGTTCTCGACGAGGCCGGCTGCAAGGCGGCATCGTCGCTTGCCGAGCCGGGAAATTCCGAATACGGCTGCGTATGGGGGGCGATGCTGGCACCATGGCAGTTTTCGTCGATGGAGTTCGCCGCCCCATGAGTTCCGCTTCCGCATCGCTCGCTTTCGTTTTCCCCGGCCAGGGCTCGCAATCGGTAGGCATGCTGGCCGAACTGGCCGCAGTGCACGCTGAAGTACGGACGACTTTCGCCGAAGCCTCGCAGGGTGCCGGCGCCGACCTGTGGGCGCTCGGCCAGCAGGGGCCGGAAGAGCAGCTCAACCGCACCGAGCACACCCAGCCGGCCCTGCTCGCGGCCAGCGTGGCGGTGTGGCGCGTGTGGAACAAGCTCGGCGGCGCGCGGCCGGCGCAGCTGGCCGGCCACAGCCTCGGCGAGTACAGCGCGCTGGTCTGCGCGGGCGCCTTGTCGCTGCACGATGCGGCGGCGCTGGTGGCCGAGCGCGGCCGTCTGATGCAGGCGGCGGTGCCCGCGGGTACCGGTGCGATGGCGGCGATCCTGGGCGGCGACGATGCGCAGATCGCGCAGGTGTGCGAAGAGGTCGCGCAGGGACAGGTGGTGGCGCCGGCCAACTACAACTCGCCGGGCCAGCTGGTGATCGCGGGCAACGCCGAGGCGGTGGACCGCGCGCTGGCCAGGCTCGCCGAACTGGGCGTGAAGAAGGCCATCAAGCTGGCCGTGTCGGTACCTTCGCATTGCATGCTGATGCGCGAGGCGGCGGACAAACTGGGCGAGCGCATGGCCTCGATCGCGTGGCGGCAGCCGGCTACCCCGGTGATCCAGAATGCCGAGGCGAGGAGCTACGCCTCGCTGGACGAGATCCGCGGCGCGCTGCAGCGCCAGCTCTACCTGCCGGTGCGCTGGACCGAATGCGTGCAGGCGCTGGCTGCCGGCGGCGCCACGCGCATCGCCGAATGCGGCCCGGGCAAGGTGCTGGCCGGCCTCGTCAAGCGCATCGACAAGGGGCTGGAGGCGCGCGCGATCGGCGCGCCGGCCGAGCTCGACGTCGCGCTGGCCGACTGGCGCGGCTGAGGAGCGCATGGCGGAAGGGCGCTTGACGCGCCTTTTCGCTGGTGTATTATTCAACCAAAAGGTTGAATGTTTGCCGCCATGTCCAGCCTCGATCTCGCCTTCGCCGCGCTTGCCGACCCGACCCGCCGCCGCATCGTGGCGCGGCTGACCCGCGGCGAGCTGCGCGTGACCGACCTCGCGCAGCCGTTCGCGATGTCGCTGAACGCGGTGTCCAAGCACGTCAAGGTGCTGGAGGGCGCGGGCCTGGTGCGCCGCCGCCGCGAGGGCCGCGAACACTACCTGCGCCTGCGCGCCGCGCCGTTGCGCGAGGTGGCGCGCTGGACCTCGCAGTACGAACGCTTCTGGAACCAGCGCCTCGACGCGCTGGGCGCTTTCCTCGACAAGCAGACGGAGAACGACGATGAAGGGTCGCAATGAATCGGCGATGGGCGAGTTTCGCCTCGAGCTGCCGCGCAGCTACGACGCCTCGCCCGAGCGCGTGTTCCGTGCGTGGACCGATCCGGTCAGCCTGAAGACCTGGCTGGCGGAAGGCGGCGACGTGGTGGCCGACCCGCGTCCGGGCGGCCTGTTCTACCTCGGCATGCAGCATTCGGGCGCGATCCGCCCGCACTACGGACGCTACCTGCGTGTGGAGAGCCCGCGCCTGCTCGAGTTCACCTGGGTGAGCGAGCACACGCATGGCAAGGAGTCGGTGGTGACGCTGGAGTTCACCCCGCGCGGCAGCCGGACCGAATTGCGCCTGACTCACGAAGGCCTGCCCGACGAGCGGATGGCTATGGCACATACCGAGGGCTGGACCTTCTTCCTCGACTCGCTGCCCCGGCATCTGGCCTAGCGCGGCGTGGACGAGCTGGCGGCGCTCAAGCGGCAGCCCGGCAAGGACATCTATCTCGTGGGCGGCGCCAGGATCACGGCCAGCCTGATCGAGGCAGGGCTGGTGGACGAGCTTCGCTGATCGTCTACCCGCTGATCGCCGGCGCGGGCAAGGCGTTGTTTGCAACTGCGCAACATCGCCGCGGGCTGGAATTGCGCAGCGTCGAGCCGCTGCCGGGCGGGCGAGTGAGCTTGAGCCATGCCGTAGCATGAGGAGACACGATCATGAGTACACACGTTGTCGGAACCCGCGAAGAATGGCTCGCTGCGCGGCTTGAACTGCTGGAGGCCGAAAAGGAACTGACCCGGCGCAGCGACGAGCTGGCACGCTGGCGGCAGGCGCTGCCGTGGGTGCGCGTGGACAAGGACTACCGCTTCGGCACCGACGCGGGCGATGCCACGTTGGCGGATCTTTTCAGGGGCCGCTCGCAGCTGCTGGTCTACCACTTCATGTTCGGTCCCGACTACTCGGCGGGCTGCCCGTCCTGTTCGTCGATTGCCGATGGCTTCAATGGTTTCTTCGCGCATCTGGAAAACCATGATGTGGCATTTACGGCGGTATCGCGTGCGCCGCTGGCAAGACTGCAGGCGTACCGGCGCCGGATGGGTTGGTCGTTCCCTTGGGCTTCTTCCTTCGGCAGCGATTTCAATTTCGATTACGCCGTCGGGATCACGCAGGAACAACAACGCGAAGGCGGCGCCGAATACAACTATCGGCGCGAGTCCGCGTCGAAAGCAGCGCGTGGCCAGGTCGAGGGACGGCAGGTTGCGGAATGGAGTTCCGGCTATGGCGGCGAAAGTCCGGTCGCCCAGTTCGCGCACATGTGCGGGACCGACCCGCTGACGTACATCCGGGAGCGCCCCGGCATGAGTGCTTTCGTGCTCGAGGACGGCGTCGTCTATCACGCGTATTCGACATACGCGCGAGGGCTGGACGGCCTGTGGGGCATGTACCAATGGCTGGACCGCGCGCCGCTGGGGCGCAACGAGGCGACGGGTGTCTGGTGGCGGCGCCACGACGAGTACGACACCGGGAATGCCCATTGCTGCCGTTGAGCCACGTGCAACGGAAGTCCGTTTCCGTGTAAGGTTTGCCGCTTTGAACACTGACGGAACACGGTGATGGACAAGACACTGACGGGCGAGATCGCGCTGGTCACCGGCGCCAGCCGCGGCATCGGCGCGGCGATCGCGGACGAACTGGCCGCCATGGGCGCCACGGTGATCGGCACGGCCACCAGCGAGGCCGGCGCCAAGGCGATCGGCGAGCGGCTGGCCGCGCACGGCGGCCACGGCCGCGTGCTGGACGTGACCGATTCCGCGGCGGTGGAGGCGCTGATCGACGGCATCGCCAAGGAATCCGGCGCGGTGAGCATCCTGGTCAACAACGCGGGCATCACCCGCGACCAGCTGCTGATGCGCATGCCCGAGGCGGACTGGCAGGCCATCCTCGACACCAACCTCAGCTCGGTCTACCGCACCTCCAAGGCGGTGATGCGCGGCATGATGAAGGCGCGCAAGGGGCGGATCATCTCGATCGCCTCGGTGATCGGGCTGACCGGCAACCCGGGCCAGTCGAATTATGCCGCCGCCAAGGCCGGCATCATCGCGTTCTCCAAGTCGCTGGCGCGCGAGATCGGTTCGCGCGGCATCACCGTCAACGTGGTGGCGCCGGGCTTCATCGACACCGACATGACCCGTGCGCTGCCCGAACAGTCGAAGCAGGCCCTGCTCGGGCAAATCGCGCTGGGCCGGCTTGGCGAGGCGTCCGATATCGCCAGGGCGGTGGGTTTCCTGGCCTCGCCGGCGGCAGCGTACATCACCGGCGAAACCCTTCATGTCAACGGCGGGATGTACATGGCGTAAGGCCGGGCGGCACGGTTGTCGCCAGCGGGCGCATTTTAGGCGACAATTGCGCTTTCACGTCGGTCCTGATGGCCGGCACTGGGGCATCCCCGCCGTAGCAGCACCGGTGGAGCATGGCGGCCACCCGGCTTAGCCACTACAATGCCGACGGCCTTTTGCAGGCATCCGGCGGCACAGACAAACACAACTCCTTGCGAGGTATGGGCAACATGAGCACCATCGAAGAGCGCGTCAAGAAAATCGTCATCGAACAGTTGGGCGTGAAAGAAGATGAAGTCACGGCGAATGCTTCGTTCGTGGACGATCTGGGCGCAGATTCGCTGGATACGGTGGAACTGGTGATGGCGCTCGAAGAGGAATTCGAAACCGAGATTCCCGACGAAGATGCCGAGAAGATCACCACCGTGCAGCAGGCCGTCGATTACATCAAGGCCCACTCCAAGGACTGAGCGGATGCGGCTGGTCGATCCTGGGCGATGCCGTCCCGAACGGATCGACCGGCGATGGGCCGGCGCGTTTGCCCGTGTCGGTTCATTCATACGTCCCTTTCGAACGCTGCGCCGATGAGGCGCAGTTTTCGTTTCTGCAATTTGTAACGTCCGATCCCGTATGGTGGGCAGCGTGCGCGCCGTGCCGAAATCGGATGACGTGTCCGCGGCCAGTGTCGCGAAACACCTGCCGGCAACGGCAGCTCCACGGAATCACGAAGGAAGACCAGCATGAGCAAGCGACGCGTGGTAGTGACTGGCATGGGCATCATTTCACCGGTCGGCAACGACATCGCCAGCGCCTGGGGGAATATTCTCCAGGGTGTCAGCGGCATCGGCCCGGTGACCCACTTCGACACGACCGGCTATGCCACGCGCATCGCCGGGCAGGTGCGGGATTTCGATCCGGCCCAATGGATGGCGGCCAAGGACGTCAAGAAGATGGATCCGTTCATCCACTACGGCGTCGCCGCCGGCACCCAGGCGCTGCGTGATTCCGGCCTGGAAGTGACCGAGGCCAATGCGCCGCGCATCGGTGTGGCGGTCGGTGCCGGCATCGGCGGCCTGTACACCATCGAGGCCACCACGCTGGAGCTGGCTGCGAAGGGTCCGCGTCGTGTCTCGCCGTTCTATGTGCCCAGCTCGATCATCAACATGGTGTCGGGCCAGTTGTCGATCATGTTCGGCCTGAAGGGTCCGAACATCGCCTGTGTGACCGCGTGCACCACGGCAACCCACAACATAGGCCTCGCTGCCCGCATGATCGAGCACGGCGACGCCGACGCGATGATTGCCGGTGGTGCCGAGTTCGCCACCACCGGCACCGCCATGGCGGGGTTCTGCTCGGCCAAGGCGATGTCCACCCGCAACGACGACCCGACCCGGGCCAGCCGCCCGTGGGACAAGGACCGTGACGGCTTCGTTCTGTCCGATGGTGCCGGCGTGCTGATGCTGGAGGAGTACGAACACGCCAGGGCGCGCGGTGCCCGCATCTACGCCGAACTGGTCGGTTTCGGCATGAGCGGCGATGCTTTCCACATGACCGCGCCGAGCGAAGGCGGCGAGGGTGCGGCGCGCTGCATGCGCAACACGCTGAACGATGCTCGCATCGATCCGACCGACGTGCAGTACGTGAACGCACACGGCACCTCCACGCCGCTCGGCGACCTGGGCGAAGTCATGGCGGCGAAGGCGGTCTTCGGCGAGCATGCCCGGAAGCTGGCGATGAGCTCCACCAAATCGGTGACCGGCCACCTGCTTGGCGCGGCCGGCGGGGTCGAGGCGATCTTCACGATACTGGCGTTGCGCGATCAGGTGCTGCCGCCGACCATCAACCTGGACGAGCCCGGCGAAGGCTGCGACATGGACTTCGTGGCGAACACGGCACGCGACGCGAAACTCGACGTGGCGCTCTCCAATTCGTTCGGCTTTGGCGGTACCAACGGTACGCTGGCCTTCCGCCGCATCTGAGCGTGGCCTGCCAACGCCGGGTTCTTGCCGGCCGGCGTGATCTGCTCGCGCCGGCCGCAGCTTTTCCACAACGCTATCCGTGCCTGCTCGAAAGTGTGCTGCGCGGCACCGCGCAGTCGCGCTACGACATCCTGTTCGCATTCCCGCGAGATCGGCTTGCGTTGCACGCCGATGGCCGTTTGCGCGATGCCGCCGGCCAGCTGCGGGACGGGCGTTTCCTCGATGCGCTGGACCGCGCCTGGCAGGCCGAACGACAGCCGCGGGGCGACGACGACGGACTGCCGTTCCACGGTGGCTGGGTCCTGCTGCTGGCGTACGAACTGGCGGGCGAGATCGAGCCCACGCTGCGGCTGCGGCCTCCGGCGACGCTGCCGTTGGCGCTGGCTCTGCGTTGTCCGGCGGCGATCGTCATCGACCATGCGCGCGACTGCACCGTGCTGGTCGTCGAGCCCGGCGAGGAGGCGCTGCTCGATGTGCTGCAGGCCGATCTCGCCGCCGCGCCGCCGATCCCGCCATTGCCCGCGCTGACCGGCTGCGACGAGGATGTTCCGCAGCGGTTTCTCGACGGCGTCGCGCGTATCCACGGGCATCTGCAGGCCGGCGACATTTTTCAGGCGAACCTGTCGCGCCAGTGGCGTGCGCGCTATGCGCAGCCGCCCGTGCCGGCATCGTTGTATGCCCGGTTGCGCCAGGCCAATCCGGCGCCGTTTGCCGGCTTGCTGCAGCAGCCGACATGGTCGGTCGCGAGTTCTTCGCCGGAGCGGCTGGTCGAGGTGCGTCGCGGCATCGCGCAGACCCGGCCGATTGCCGGAACCCGGCCACGATTGCCGGGCGACGATGAACCGGCGCGCATCCGCGAGTTGAGCGCGCATCCGAAAGAGCGCGCCGAGCATGTGATGCTGATCGACCTGGAACGCAACGACCTGGGACGCGTGTGCGTACCCGGTACGGTCGAGGTGGACGAGTTGATGGTGGTGGAGAGTTACGCCCATGTTCATCACATCGTCTCCAATGTCCGGGGGCGCCTGCGTGCCGGGGTGACGCCCGGCGAAGTCATCGCCGCCACGTTCCCCGGCGGTACCATCACCGGCTGTCCCAAGGTTCGCTGCATGGAAATCATCGCCACGCTGGAAGACGCACCGCGTGGGGCCTATACCGGTGCGCTGGGGTACCTCGATCGCAACGGCGACCTCGACTTGAACATCCTGATCCGTACCATGACCCTGGCCGGCAGCGAAGTCAGCCTGCGTGCGGGCGCCGGCATCGTCGCCGATTCGGTGGCCGAACTGGAACTGGACGAAACCCGCGTCAAGGCACGCGGCCTGCTGCGCGCGCTGGGAGTGCCCGATTGAGCATGCTGCCGATACTGATCAATGGTGAACCGGCCGAGGTATTGTCCGCACTCGATCGCGGCCTGGCGTATGGCGATGGCCTGTTCGAGAGCATACGTTTCGTCGGTGCCGCCGCCCCGCTTTGGCCGCGGCACATGCAGCGGCTCGCCGAAAGTTGCCGGCGCCTGCGCATGCCGGCGCCGGACCCGGCGCAGCTGTGGCGCGAGGCGCTGGAGGTTGCGTGCGGGATGCCGCAATCGGTGGTGCGCATCACGCTGACGCGCGGTGTCGGCGAGCGCGGCTACGCCTTGCCCGTGCCGCCGCAGACCACCCGCGTGGTGGCGGCCTTCGCACCGCCGCGACCGGCGCGTGAAGCATATGCGCAGGGCGTGCGCATGCGGGTCTGCGGGATCCGTCTCGCCGAGCAGCCGCTGCTGGCCGGCATGAAACACCTGAACCGGCTGGAGCAGGTGCTGGCACGCGCCGAATGGAGCGATCCGGCAATTGCCGAAGGCGTGTTGTGCGATCAGCATGGCCGGGTGATTTCGGCGACCATGGCCAATCTGTTCGCCCGGATCGACGGCGTGTTGCTGACGCCGGCACTGGAGC
Organism: Lysobacteraceae bacterium; assembly: GCA_028871555.1. GTDB lineage: Bacteria > Pseudomonadota > Gammaproteobacteria > Xanthomonadales > Rhodanobacteraceae > Rhodanobacter. Next base: position 11,509 of record JAGWNA010000004.1, on the reverse strand, counting down.
GTTGCGGCGTGGCGGGGGTAGCCCGTGCCGAGGTGCTGGCGGCCTGTCCGCACGCGCAGATCGCCGAGCTGACGCTGGATGCATTGCTGGGTGCCGGCGAGATCTTTCTGAGCTCGAGCGTACGCGGCATTGTGCCGGTACAGTCGCTGGGTGACCGGGTCTATGCGCCCGGCAGCGCCACCCGCCAGCTGCAGCAGCATTGGCGCGATCTTGGATTTTCGATGGAGCACGGCGGATGAATTGCAGCTTGATGGGTGGACGCGTATCGCCGCGAGTGCTGGTGCTGCTCGCCGTGCTGGCGATGCTTGGCGCGCTGCTCTACGGCTGGAACGATTTCAACCGGTTCAGCCGCGCGCCGTTGAACGTGACGAGGCCGGGCGACAGCATCGATATCGCCCGCGGCAGCAGCTTCCGGGACATCGTCGGGGATGTGCGCCGGCACGGGCTGAGCACGGCCAATCCGCTGTACTGGCGGCTGCTGGCCGGGCAGATGCAGGTGGCTGGCAAGCTGCATGCCGGCGAGTACGCGCTGGAGCAGGGCATCACCCCGCGCCAGCTGCTTGCCGACATGGCCGCCGGCAAGGTGCTGCAGCACGATTTCACCATTGTCGATGGCTGGACCTTCGCCGAGTTGCGCCTGGCCCTGGCCAGGGCCGGCAAACTCAGGCACGACAGCGCCGGCCTCGACAATGCACAGATCATGCAGAAGATCGGCGCCGGCGGGGTGGCCGCGGAGGGGCAATTCCTGCCCGAGACCTACGCCTACGTCAAAGGCGACAGCGATCTGGACCTGCTCAGGCGTGCGCACGCCGCGATGGTCAGGACACTGGATGCATTGTGGGCCGGACGCGACAAGGATCTGCCGCTGGCCACACCCTACGACGCGTTGATCCTCGCCTCGATCGTGGAAAAGGAAACCGGCCGCGCGGATGAACGTGCGCGGATCGCCGGCGTTTTCGTGCGGCGCCTGCGCGATCACATGCTGCTGCAGACCGACCCCAGCGTGATCTACGGCATGGGCAGCCGTTACGCCGGAAATATCCACAAGAGCGACCTCGCTACCGACACGCCTTACAACACCTATACCCGGCCCGGCCTGCCGCCCACGCCGATCGCGCTGCCGGGCAAGCCGGCGCTGCTGGCGGCATTGCATCCGGCGGCCGGTACCGAGCTTTACTTCGTCGCCCGCGGCGACGGCGGGCATGTGTTTTCCGATACGCTGGAAGAACACAATCGCCATGTCGACTGCTACCAGCGGAAACATTGCCGATGAGTCACGCCAAGGGGAAATTCATCAGCATCGAGGGCGGCGAAGGTGCCGGCAAAAGCACCCTGTTCGCCGGCCTGCGCGCATGCATCGAGCAGAGCGGCATCGTTCTGGTGCAGGCACGCGAGCCCGGCGGCACACCGCTGGGCGAGGCCGTACGCGACATCGTGCTTGATCCGGCACGGCACGGGCTGGCCGCCGAGACCGAGTTGCTGTTGATGTTCGCCTCGCGCGCGCAACTGGTGCGCGAGGTGATCGTGCCGGCACTGCATGCCGGGCAATGGGTACTGTGCGATCGTTTTGCCGATGCCAGCTACGCCTACCAGGGCGCCGGCCGCGGCCAGCCGGTGCAGCGCATCGCCGAACTGGAACGCTGGGCCTGCGCCGGCATCAGGCCGGACCTGACCTTGTTGCTCGACCTGCCGGTGGCGACCGGTCGGGCCCGCGCGGCCGGTCGTGGCGACGCCGACCGCATCGAGGCCGAGGCCGACGCCTTCTTCGAACGCGTGCGCGCGTGCTATCGCGAACGCGCGGCCGCCGAGCCGGACCGCTTCCGGGTGATCGATGCCAGCCAGTCGCCGGCCGTCGTGCTGCAGGCAGCCACGGATGCGCTGACCGGGTTGCTCGGGGTGTCGCGGCCATGAACGCATTGCCGTGGCATGCCGAACACTGGCGCCGGCTGCAGGCGCGTCGCCGGCGCGAGGCGCTGGCGCACGCCTTGCTGCTGTGCGGCCCCGCGGGCCTGGGCAAGCGGTCGTTCGCGCAACGCTTCGTGCAAGGTCTGCTGTGCGTCCAGCCGGCGGATGGCGATGCCTGCGGGCATTGCCGCAGCTGCCTGCTGCTGGCGGCCGGCACGCACCCGGATCTGGTCACGGTGAGTTTCGGCCTGCGCAAGGACGGTGTGCAGCGCAGCGAGATCGTGGTCGAGCAGGTCCGCGAACTGTCGGCGCGACTGGCCATGAGCAGCCAGTTCGGCGGCTGGCAGGTGGCCGTCATCGATCCGGCCGATGCACTGAATGCCGCTGCGGCCAACGCACTGCTGAAGACGCTGGAGGAGCCGTCCGCGCAGACCATGCTGATCCTGCTGGCCGATGCGCCATGGCGGCTGCCGCCGACCATCCGCAGCCGTTGCCAGCGGATCGGTTTTCATCTGCCGGCCGCTGCCGACGCACTGGCATGGTTGCCGACGCAAGGTGTGGGCGACGCAGCGGAAGCGCTCGCGGCCGCGGCGGGCAACCCCGGATTGGCGCGCGCATGGGCGCAGCAGGGCGCGCTCGATCAACGCCTTGAAGTGCGCAAGGATCTGGCCGCGCTCGCGGCCGGCCGCGGCCAGCCGCTGGAGGTGGTCAAGCGCTGGCTGGACGGCGAGCCGGCACAGCGCCTGTGGTTTGCCGCCCAGGCCGTCGCCGATGAAATCAGGGCCCGGGCGACGGCGAGTGCCGGGCCGCTGGCCAGCACGCTGGATACCGATGCGCTCGGCCACTGGTACGACGCGGTCAACCGTACCCGCGAGAGTCTTCGCGGCCCGTTGCGTGGGGACCTGCTGCTGCTCGAATTGCTGGCGCAATGGCGTTGACCGCCAGCGCCGCCAGCACGGAGCCCGCAACGGAAGCGCCGGCATTTTCCGCGCTGACCCGCTTGCTGGTGGTGGCGCCGCATCCGGACGACGAAACCATCGCGACCGGACTGCTGATCCAGCAGGTGCGGGCGGCTGGGGGTGAGGTGCGGATCCTGTTGCTGACCGACGGCGACAACAACCCGTGGCCGCAGCGCTGGCTGGAGCGACGCGTCCGGATTCGTGCAGTCGACCGGCAGCGCTGGGGGCAGCGCCGCCTGGCGGAGATGCAGCACGCCCTGCAGCAACTCGGTGTGCCGGCGCAGGCACGGTGCACCCTGGGCTGGCCGGACATGGGCATCACCGATCGCCTGCTGCAGTCGGGGCACACCATGGCAACCGCGCTGGCCATGGCGATCGGCGAGTTTCGTCCCAGCCTGATCGCCCTGCCATCGCTGTACGACCGCCACCCCGATCATGGCACGGCGCACGTCCTGGTCCGGCTGGCGTTGGCGCGGCAACCCGATCCGCCACCGATGCTGGCCTATCTTGTGCATGGTCGGACGCAGGGCGTCAGATATGTCGAAATCTGCGGATCGGCGGGCCAACAGGCGTGCAAGCAGCGCGCATTGACCGCCCATCGCAGCCAGATGGCCCTGAGCGGCAACCGGTTGCGCCGTCTGGCAGCCTCGCCCGAACGGTATGCGGTGGTGCCGCCCCGGCCCGGGAAATCCACGACGGCCCTGCCGTGGCGGCCGCCGGCCTGGCTGCAGCCATGGCTTCGACTGAGCGTGGTCGGCGAGCAGGGAACGCAATCCTGGCGTTGGCGGGAAGCCCCGCTTCGACGCGATGAGAAGGGCATCTATTGGTTGGACCTGGCGAGTGGATCGGACGATACCCCGCGTTTCGTCAGATTGGCATGGGATCTGCATGCCGTCTGGATCTTTGACCATTGGGGTTGGCACGAACTCTGATGATGCAGTTCGCGCTGGTGACCTCAACCTGGCGCAGACCGACTCGGGGCTGGCGGGGATGGGATCGGTTGCCGGGCAGGGTGTTGCCGGTGGCACCAGCGCCAGTCCAGGAGCGCCATCACGCAACAATCGCAGTATTCATCCAACCGGCCGGCCACCTGAATGCAGCAAGCGGACCAGACTTCGATACAGGCCAATCCCGTACCGGCGTCGTCGAGCGACGACTTCTGCGCCGTGCTCTTCGACCTTGGCCGGTTGCTGGCGCGATCCCTGGAGCCGCCGGCGTTGTACGAGGCGGTGATCGAAATTCTCGAAAGCCGGATCGGTGCCCGGCTGGTGATGGTGGGCGAGCTGGACCGCGGCAGCCGATGGTTCCGCCGCGTCGCGCCCGCCAGGCTTGCTCCCGACATGGGCGACAGCTACCCCGAGCACCTGCCGTTCTCCTTCGCCAGGCCGGCGTTCTGGCGGGGAGAGCCGCAACTCGACGTCGATATCCGGCATGCGGCCGGTTACGAAGCATTCCGTCAATCCCGCGCGTGGCACGGGGTGGCCTCGGCGGCTGCCGTGCCGATCATGCAGTCTGGCGAAGTGCAGGCGGTACTGGTGGTGCGGTCATGCCATGCCGGTTTCTTTTCCCCGCCGATGATCGGGCTGCTGCAGCAAGTGGCATCGAGCATTGGATTGGGACGGGAGGCGCATCGGCAGCGGATGCTCCTGCAGCAGGCGTCGCAGCAGGAGGTTCGCCAGCGGCGCGCGATGCGACTGCTCAGCGAGACCGTCAGGATCGTCACGCGCAGCGTGGACGAACCGTCCATGCTTGCCGATGCCTGCTGCGCGGCGAAGGCCATCGGCAACTACCCGTTTGCCTGGGTCGGCCTGAGTGAGGATGCCGGCGGCAGGACATTGCGCCTGCCGGCACATGCGGGGCTGGCCGGAGCGGCCGATGCACAGACCGAGCTCGCGCTGGCCTATGCCAGGCACGCCGATGCCGCCGTGGCGATCGCCATGTCGACCGGTCAACCGCAGCTCTGGCATCCGTCGCCGTCGGGCGGTGCGGGCTGGCCCGGCGCGGGTGACGGAAATCCGCATGCCGTGCTGGCGCTTCCATTGAGTGCGGATGGCCTCATCGTGGGCGTTTTCGTCATCGGTGCGGTTGCGGTTGACGCTTTCAGCGCGATCGAGATCCGGGTTCTTTCGGAAATGGCGGCCGGTCTCGGGCTGGGCATCGAGATGCGGCGTGCCCACGAGGCTAGGCGTGCCGAACAGAAGGCGCGCGACACCGAGGTCGAACGTCTGGCCTTTTACGACGTGGTTACCGGCTTGCCCAATCGGCGTCTGCTGTTCGACCTGCTCGAGCAGGCGCGCGCCCAGGCCATGCGGCAGCAGTCCCTGCTGGCCGTGGGCATACTCGATCTGGACCGGTTCAAGAGCGTCAACGACATGATCGGGCATGCAGGCGGCGACCGGGTGCTGGTGGAGGCGTCGGCGCGGATCCTGGGCATGTTGCGCGAGGCGGATGTCGTGGCGCGTTTCGGCGGCGACGAGTTCGCCCTGGTGATCTGTGGCCTCGACAGCAAGGAACAACTCGACGCAATCAGCCGATGCATCCTGCAGGCGCTGCGTACGCCGTTCGAGCTGAAGAACGAGCAGGTCTGCATCTCGGCCAGCGTCGGCTGGACACTCTTTCCGCTCGACGGATCCGACGCCGAAGGGCTGGTCCGGCACGCCGACCTCGCGATGTATGCGGCGAAGGAGGAGGGCAAGGATCGCGGTCTGCTGTACGAACCGGCGATGGAGCTGGAGCAGATGCGGCTGCAGGCGATGCGTGAGCGGATCGCCCAGGCGCTGGTGCAGTCCAGGCTGCAACTGCTGTATCAGCCGATCGTGTACATCGACGGCTTGCCCGGTTTGCCGGGAGTGGCCGGCATGGAGGCGTTGCTGCGCCTGCAGGACGATGAGCAGGGGTTGATCGAACCGGCCGATTTCATGCATGTGCTGGACGATCCGCAACTGGCACGACCGATCGGCCGCTATGTGCTGGATGAGGCCCTGCGGCAATGCCAGGCATGGGTGCAGGCAGGCATCTCGATTCCCGTCTCGGTGAACATCAGTACCCGCCATTTGCTGCACCCGGCATTTTTCAACGATATCGACGCCGCACTCGATGCCTATCCGCAGGTGATGGACGTGGGTTTCGGCATCGAGGTGACTGAGACCGGCCCGTCGATGGATCGTGCCCGCGCGAAAGTCGTCATCGAGGAGTGCCGCCGCCGCGGAATCCGGGTCGGGCTGGATGATTTCGGTACCGGCAGTGCGTCGCTCAGCCATATCCAGCAACTCGACATCGAGCACATCAAGCTCGATCAGAGTTTTGTACGCGACATCCTCAGCGACGAACGCAACATGGCGATTGCGGCGGGCGTGATCACCACGGCACGCATGCTTGCCAAGGCCGTCATCGCCGAAGGCATCGAGACCCTGGGGCAGGGCGATCTGCTGGCATCCCTGGGCTGTCATCAGTTGCAGGGCTTTTCGATTTCCCGGCCCATGTTCGGCAGCGCGGTGTCCGGGTGGGTCAACCAATGGGTACCGCCCGCTTCGTGGGCGCGGCTGGTCAACGAACGCCAGTCGCTGCTGGCCAGTTAGGTTCCTGGTCGTCGTGCTCCATGCCGGGGGAGTGGTGCGGATGGGGCGCAACACTTAAGATCGCGATCATCAGATCGGACGGTTTGGCCGTCCGGCAGGAGCCAAGCATGAAACCCGCGGCCGCCCGTCAGGGCATCATTTCACTGAAAATCAGGGACGCGGCCTCGCTGTACAACGCCTACATGCCCTTTCTGAAGCATGGCGGGTTGTTCGTGCCGACGGCGCAGCAGTATTCGCTGGGGGACGAGGTGGTGTTGCTGGTGACCCTGGCCGAGGAGACCGAGCGGCTGTCGGTCGTCGGCAAGGTGGCCTGGATCAGCCCGCCCGGTGCACAGGGCAACCGCGTCCAGGGCGTCGGCATCCATTTCAACGAATCGAAAGATGCCGAGGTCGCCCGCAACCGCATCGAGAACATCCTTGCCGGAACGCTGACCTCCGAACGCGCCACGCACACCATGTGACCATCGGTCGCACCTGGCGGCACGGCGGATGCCCACAATCCCGCCGGGTTTGGCCGTCAAGGCTTGTCGCCATACCCCCGCACGCTGATACAATGACGTGATTCGCGAGCCCGTCTCGCGAAGCTGAGGGACGCTGACGGTTGCAGCGTCTGCGGGCATGTCTGACAGGCCTCCGGACTTGTCGGGTTTGCCGAATCGAGTCGCCGGCCGTGAGTGGTGGCCTTCAGTCCACGCGGTCACTGATGCGCCTGATGGCGTGGAGGTACGTTGCACCGTGCTTGCCGAATATTGGCCCGTCCTGTTGTTCATCGGAGTTGCCACCGGTCTTGGCCTTGTACTGTTGGTGATCGGCCTGCTGGCAGGTCCCCGTCGTCCCGAAGCGGAAAAACTCTCGCCCTACGAGTGTGGTTTCGAGGCATTTGAGGATGCCCGCATGCGCTTCGACGTGCGCTACTACCTGCTCGCCATCCTGTTCATCATCTTCGATCTGGAAATCGCCTTCCTGTTTCCGTGGGCGGTGGTGTTCCGGCAGATCGGCATCATCGCGTTGATCGAGATGGCGCTGTTCCTGCTGCTGCTGATCGTCGGTTTCGCCTACGTCTGGAAGAAGGGAGCACTGGAATGGGAGTGAGATGTTACCCATGCGCGAATCCGGGCATGCTGCCGCAGTTCGCGTTGGCGCATCCATGCGCCAACCGCTTCGAGAGGGCCGACGCATGGGTCTGATTTCCGGCGTCAGCAAGGTGATGCACAACCCGCAGCCGCTGAATCTGGTCGACGACATCCTGCGGCCGGCCGGCGACAACCCGGTGGTGCAGCACGGTTTCGCCACCACCAGTGTGGACGCGTTGATGAACTGGGCGCGTACCGGTTCGATGTGGCCGGTGACCTTCGGTCTGGCCTGCTGCGCGGTGGAGATGATGCAGGCCGGCGCGTCGCGGCTGGATCTGGACCGCTATGGCGTGATCTTCCGCGGCAGTCCGCGGCAGTCCGACGTGATGATCGTGGCCGGCACCCTGGTCAACAAGATGGCGCCGGCCCTGCGCAAGGTCTACGACCAGATGCCCGAGCCGAAATGGGTGATCTCGATGGGCAGCTGCGCCAATGGCGGCGGCTATTACCACTATTCCTACTCGGTGGTGCGTGGCTGCGACCGCATCGTGCCGGTGGACATCTATGTGCCGGGCTGTCCGCCGACGGCCGAGGCGCTGATCCACGGCATCCTGCAGTTGCAGAAGAAAATCCGCCGTACCAGCACCATCGCGCGTTCGTGAGGCCCTGACATGTCCGAACCACATCCGACCTCGCTGGCCGAGCGCCTTGTTGCGCGATTCGGCGACACGCTCGCGATCAGCACGGCGCGCAACGAGATCACCGCCGAGCTGGCCGCCGCCGATCTGATCGCAGTGGCCACCGCGCTGCGTGACGAGCCGGCTTTCCGTTTCAGCGAATTGATCGACCTGTGCGGCATCGATTACCTGGGCTACGGGCAGACCGAGTGGGATACCCGGACGGTGTCCGGCAGCGGTTTCTCGCGGGGTGTCGAGGGCCAGGCGCAGGGGCGTTTCAACTGGGCCGAGCGGCCGCGCGACACGAACCGGCCGCGTCGCTACGCCGCGGTGGTCCAGTTGCTGTCGATCGAGCACAACCGCCGCCTGCGCCTGCGCGTGTTCTGTGAAGACGACAGCCTGCCGGTGGTGCCGTCGCTGACCCAGCTGTGGCCGGGCGTGAACTGGTTCGAGCGCGAGGCGTTCGACCTTTACGGAATCATCTTCGAGGGCCATCCGGATCTGCGCCGGATCCTCACCGACTACGGTTTCGTCGGCCATCCGTTCCGCAAGGATTTCCCGTTGATCGGCAACGTCGAGGTGCGTTACGACCCCGAGCTGAAACGGGTGATCTACGAGCCGGTGTCGATCGAGCCGCGCGTGCTGGTGCCGCGGACGATCCGCGACGACGTCGATCTGATGCAGGCCAAGGCCGAGGCCGCCGACCGCTGGCGGGAGAATTGAGATGGCCCGGGAAATCCAGAACTACACGATGAATTTCGGCCCGCAGCATCCGGCCGCGCACGGTGTGCTGCGCCTGGTGCTGGAAATGGACGGCGAAACCATCGTCCGCGCCGACCCGCACGTGGGCCTGCTGCATCGTGGCACCGAAAAGCTGGCCGAGTCCAAGCCGTTCAACCAGTCGATCGGCTACATGGACCGGCTCGACTACGTCTCGATGATGTGCAACGAGCACGCCTACGTGAAGGCGATCGAGACCTTGCTGGGGATCGAGGCGCCGGAACGGGCCCAGTACATCCGCACCATGTTCGACGAGATCACCCGCATCCTGAACCACCTGATGTGGATCGGCTCGAGCGCGCTCGATCTCGGCGCGATGGCCGTATTCCTGTACGCGTTCCGCGAGCGCGAGGAGCTCATGGATGTGTACGAGGCGGTGTCCGGCGCGCGCATGCACGCGACCTACTACCGGCCCGGCGGAGTCTATCGCGACCTGCCCGACCGGATGTCGAAGTACCGCGAATCGCCGTGGCACAAGGGCAAGGATCTCAAGCGCGTCAACAGCTGGCGCGAGGGTTCCATGCTGGATTTCATCGACGCGTTCACCGCCGACTTTCCCTCGAAAGTGGACGAATACGAGGATCTGCTCACCACCAACCGGATCTGGAAGCAGCGGACGGTCGGCATCGGCGTGGTCAGCCCGGAGCTGGCCCAGCAGTGGAGCATGACCGGGCCGATGCTGCGCGGCTCGGGTGTCGAATGGGACCTGCGCAAGAAGCAGCCGTACGCGAAGTATGCCGAGGTGGATTTCGACATCCCGGTCGGCGTCAACGGCGACTGCTACGACCGCTATCTGGTGCGCGTCGAGGAGATGCGCCAGTCCAACCGCATCATCCGGCAATGCGTGAACTGGCTGCGCGCCAACCCCGGTCCGGTGATGGTGAAGAACTTCAAGGTGGCGCCGCCTTCGCGCGTCGAGATGAAGCAGGACATGGAAGCCCTCATCCACCACTTCAAGCTGTTCACCGAGGGCTATTGCGTGCCGGCCGGGGAAACCTATTCCGCGGTCGAGGCGCCGAAGGGCGAGTTCGGCTGCTATCTGGTTTCCGATGGCGCCAACAAGCCGTTCCGCCTGCACATGCGCGCACCGGGCTTCGCCCATCTTTCGTCCATGGATGCCATCGTTCGCGGCCACATGCTCGCCGACGCGGTAGCCATGATCGGTACCTATGACCTCGTGTTCGGCGACGTCGATCGCTGAGCCCGGAGGATACGCACACATGAAAGCCACCGGACATCACGACCAGGTCAGCAACGTCGATCCGCTCGCCGTGCTCACCGAACATACCCGTCGTCACATCGACGAGTGGGTCGCCAAGTTTCCACCGGATCGCAAGCGCTCGGCGCTGATCCAGGCGCTGTTCGGCGCGCAGGAGCAGAACCGGGGTTTCCTCACCGACGAGCTGATCGTGGCCGTCGCCCGGTACCTCGATCTGCCGGAGGTATGGGCGTACGAGGTGGCCAGCTTCTATTCGATGCTGGAGACCAGGCCGGTCGGGCGCAACAACGTGGCGATCTGCACCAATATCTCGTGCTGGCTCAACGGCGCGGAAGACCTGGTGCGCCATTGCGAGAAGAAGCTCGGCGTGAAGCTGGGCGAGAGCACGCCGGACGGTCGCGTGTATCTCAAGCGCGAGGAAGAATGCATCGCCGCCTGTGTCTGCGCGCCGGTGATGACCGTCAATGGGCATTATCACGAACGTCTCACGACCGAGAAGGTCGACGAGATTCTCGACGGACTCAAGTGAGGCATCGGTAATGGCAGTCGGTCCCGCACCGCAGGAACATCAGGTCGTCTACACGACGTTGCATTTCGACAAGCCGTGGTCGATCGACAGCTATACCCAGGTCGACGGCTACAAGGCCTGGCGCAAGATCCTCGCCGAAAAACCCGACCCCTCGACGCTGGTCGAGGAAATCAAGAAGAGCAGCCTGCGCGGTCGCGGCGGCGCAGGCTTCCCGACGGGCCTGAAGTGGTCGTTCATGCCCAAGGGCACGATGCAGAAATACATCCTGTGCAACTCGGACGAATCCGAGCCGGGCACGGCCAAGGATCGCGACATCCTGCGTTTCAATCCGCATGCGGTGATCGAAGGCATGGCGATCGCCTGCTATTGCACCGGCTCGACGGTGGCCTACAACTACCTGCGCGGCGAGTTCCACCACGAACCGTTCGAGCACTTCCAGGAGGCCCTGAAGGAGGCCTACGCGGCCGGTCTGCTCGGCAGGGACATCGGCGGCAGCGGCATCGACGTCGACATCCATGCCGCGCTCGGCGCCGGTGCCTACATCTGCGGCGAGGAAACCGCGCTGATGGAATCGCTGGAAGGCAAGAAGGGCCAGCCGCGCTTCAAGCCGCCGTTCCCGGCCGGCTTCGGCCTGTACGGCAAGCCGACCACGATCAACAACACCGAAACCTATGCCTCGGTGCCGGCGATCCTGCGCAACGGCGCCGACTGGTTCCTCAATCTGGGCAAGCCGAACAACGGCGGCCCGAAGATCTTCTCGGTCTCCGGCCACGTCGCCAAGCCGGGCAA
>JAGWNA010000034.1 GCA_028871555.1 Lysobacteraceae bacterium | reverse complement strand
CAGATCCAGCGACCACGCGCGCGGGTTCAGGTTGTTGCCGGTGAGCACGGCCACGTCATCGTCGACGAACAGGCCCTTCAGGTGATAGCTGTTGTCGCCATCGCGCCACAGGTGGATGTTGAGCTGGCCGCTGTCGATCTGCCGCCGGTGCGCCTGCACGTAGCGGCGCAGGTTGTTTTCGTACAGGTACGGCAACAGGCCGATGGTGGTGAACGGCTGCCCCGGCGGAATATAGAAATCGCTGGCGGTCTTGTCGCCGATCATGATGTGGATCCGGCAGCCGCGCCGCAGCAGCTGGCCGAGTACGAGACGCACCGGCCTGGGCAGGTTGAAATACGGCGTCAGCAGGATCACCCGCTCGCGTGCGCCGCGCAGCAGGGCCAGCACGGTATCGTTGAGCGCATTGTCGCTACGGCCGAAACCGGACAACGGCGTCACCGCCACCTCGCCCGGCCCCAGCGCCTCGTGCGGTACTTCGTATCGGGCGTGTTGCAGGGTCAACCGCAACGCGCGGATCGCCGGCTGCAGCGTGCGCGTCTCGGGCACTTCGGGAACATCCAGACGGCGCACCGCATCGCTGCCAAGCAGATGCTGCCGCACGAAACCGGCCATGGCGTCGGCCAGAGCACGATGCCGCAGCAGGTGATAGCGGTCGAGGCGGTAGCGCCCATGCCGGGCCAGGTACACATCGTTGATGCTGGCACCGCTGTAGAGCACGGCGTCGTCGATCACGAAACCTTTCAGGTGCAGCACCCCGAACAGTTCGCGGTTCTGCACCGGCACGCCGTAAATCTCGACGCCGGGTCCGAACCGCTCGGCGTACGCGCGATACATGCCCGCATTGCCGGCGCATTTCTGCTCGCCGATCAAGCCGCGTTGCGCCCGATGCCAGTCCACCAGCACCGAAACCTGCAATGCCGGATGGCGGGCGCGAGCGGCATGCAACGCTGCCAGCACTTCGCGCCCGGCCTCGTCGTCCTGCAGGTACAGCACCACGATCATGATGCGCCGCCGGGCCTGCCCGATCAGCTCCAGCAGCACCCGCCGGAACGTCGACGGGTCGTCCAGCACCTCGATCGCCGCCGCCGGCACCGCAAACGCCGGCAGCGTATCCAGCAGCACCGGCGGTTTCGGCTTGCGCAAAGGCGAAAGTATCCGGCGGGCAAGCCGGCCCGGCGTGGTCATCAAGGTGTTCACGGGCGAAATGACGGCCTCACGCATCATGGTGAACCGAAGGATCGCGCAAGAATATCTTTCGGCCTCCGACCGTGGCCGGGCTCAACCGCCATGCACCGGATACGTCTTCGCGCTGCCGGGTGCCCGGGTACTGGTCGATGGCGCCGGCTGGCCGGTCGGCGCAGTCGGGTGCGAACCACACTGATAGGCGCCCCACGGCTGTGAACCGTCGACCGGGTCGGCCAGCGGCTTGATGGTGTCGGCGTGCATCTTCACCGCTTCGTTGCGCGCCATCACCTCCAGTTCGTCGCGCACGGTGATGTTGTTGCGATCGACCGGGCCGATGTGGTCCATCACCGAGACGGTGACCTTGCCCATGTCGCGGCAGCCGGACACATCGCCGTTCCATGCCGTATGCACGTTCCTGGCGGCATCGTCCAGGGTGATGCCCCAACTGCAGGCGCCAAGCAACAGGATGGGGACGAACAACAGCAGGGTCTTGCGCATGAGTAGCTCCGAAGCGGTGACTTGCAAGGTGAGGGCTTGAAAAGATTGTCTGCGACAGCCGGCCCGTTGCCGGCCCGGCCGCCATCGTAGCGCGAGGGCATCATCACTTCCCCAACAAATCCGAAACACGCTTCGGATCCGGTGCGGAACCGCCGGAACCATGGTGCGCGTGCGCTCCGGCGCCACCGGCCCGGACCGGCGCTGCTTCAGGCTCAGGGCGATCCGGGCAGGCCATTGCCTGGCACCCACAACTGTCCGTCTGTCGCGACCGATTGTCCGCGGACGCTGCAGGCAGTCGCTGCATTGTGCCCATGCATTCTTGCAAAACAAATACTTGCGCGAATGCGGCGGTATGGCACGGCGTTTGCTCCGGACACAGTACAGGACCATCACCCTTTTACAGGAGACACGATCATGCGATTTGAAACATGGATGCTGCGCGGCCTTTTCGTCGCTTGCCTGGCGGTCTGCGCGTTGATCCTTGGCGCCATGCTGAATGCCGCGCCGCCCGCGGCGCAGCTGGCCGAGGCCAGCCGTCTGGGCACGATCTTGCTGGCGGCTCCGACAAGCTGCGCGCTGCAGCCCGATGGCGTGATCTGTCCGCGGCACGGTTGAGCGCCCGGGCGCGGCGCGCGCAATGCCGCCCGACAACGCGATAATGGGCGGATGCTGCACGTCATCCTGTTCCACCCCGAAATCCCGCCCAACACCGGCAACGTGATTCGCCTGTGCGCGAACACCGGCGCCAGGCTGCACCTGATCCGCCCGCTCGGCTTCGAACTGGACGATGCGCGCCTGCGCCGCGCCGGACTGGATTACCACGAGTACGCCCGGGTCGCGGTACATGACGATCTGGCCGGCTGTCTCGCCGCGATCGGCACACCGCGGGTGTTCGCCTTCTCGACCCGAGGCCGTGCGGCGCATGTCGAGGCGAGCTTTGCCGACGGCGACGCATTGCTGTTCGGCTGCGAAACCGCAGGCCTGCCGGCCGAGGTGCTGGCGGCGATTCCCGCCGCACAGCAGCTGCGGCTGCCGATGCAACCGGACAGCCGCAGCCTGAATCTGTCCAATACCGTCGCGGTGGCGGTGTACGAGGCATGGCGCCAACTCGGCTTTGCCGGTGCCGGTACGTAGGCGCCGAGGGTCCACGCCAGCGCCAGCGACACGGCCGGAAACAGCCACCCGTCCAACGGCTTGTCTGAATCGGGCATGCCACGACCGGACCCGGCACGCCCCCTGTCAGCTGCAGGAAAAGGATCGCCGGCAGCTTCGCCCGCCATGCCAGCGCATTGCGCCAGAAAGCCGATCATCAACATGCCGGCGCACATCAGGCCCTGTTCGATCGTCATCGCGCCACGGCAGCCCCGCGCAGGCGGCGATCCGAGGGTGAACGCCAGCCGTCGGCCCGGAATGGAACGGAATCCCGCAAGAAAACGGAATCGGGTTTATCTTCATCTGCGCCGGTATTGCAGCGCTTCGGCCAGATGCGTCTGGTCCAGCAGCGCCGCTCCGCCATCGAGGTCGGCGATGGTGCGCGCGACCCGCAGGACCCGATGGTAGGCCCGGGCCGACAGCCCGAGCCGCGCCAGGGCATGCTGGAACCAGCGCCGTTCGGCCGGCCCCAGGGCGCAGTCACGCTCCAGCTCACGCGTGCTTATTTCGGCATTCGGCCGCCCCGCCCGCATCAGCGACTGCTGGCGTGCCTTGAGCACCCGCGCGCGTACGGTGGTCGAATCCTCGTCGCGCGGACTGCGGGTCGAGCCCAGCTCCGCCAACGGCACCGCCGGCACTTCCACCGACAGGTCGATGCGATCGAGCAGCGGCCCGGAAATGCGCGAACGGTAACGCTGGACCTGATCCGGCGTGCACTGGCAGCGCGCGTCGCCGGCATGACCGCACGGGCACGGATTCATCGCCGCGACCAGTTGGAACTGCGCGGGAAATGTCGACTGCCGTGCCGCCCGCGAAATCAGGATGTGGCCCGACTCCATCGGCTCGCGCAACACTTCGAGCACGTGCCGGCTGAACTCCGGCAGCTCATCCAGGAACAACACGCCGTTGTGCGCCAGCGAAATCTCGCCGGGGCGCGGGTATGAACCACCGCCGACCAGCGCCACCGCCGAAGCGGTGTGGTGCGGGGCACGGAACGGGCGTCGCCGCCACTGCGTCAGATCGGCGCCCAGCCCAGCCACCGACAGCACCGCGCAGGTCTCCAGCGCCTCCGATTCGGACAGCGGCGGCAGGATGCCGGGCAAGCGTTCGGCCAACATGGTCTTGCCGGCGCCGGGCGGTCCCATCAGCAACAGGTGATGGCCGCCGGCGGCGGTGATCTCAAGCGCACGCCGCGCCTGCAACTGACCGCGCACATCCGCCAGGTCCGGACCGGCGTCGGCACCGCCACCACCGGGAATGCCGGCCGGCATGGAAAGCTCCTGCGCACCGCGCAACCAGCCACACACCTCGGCCAGCGTGCCGGCAACCCGCACGTCCATGTCCGCGACCAGCGCGGCTTCGGCGGCATTCTCGCGCGGCACCACCACCCGGCGGCCGCGCGCACGCGCACGCAACAGCGCCGGCAGCACCCCGGACACGCTGCGCAGCGCGCCGGTCAAGGCCAGCTCGCCGAGGAATTCGCAATCGTCCAGCTTCTCGCGCGGCACCTGGCCGCTGGCGGCAAGGATGCCCAGCGCAATCGGCAGATCGAAACGGCCGCCGTCCTTGGGCAATTCGGCCGGCGCCAGGTTCACCGTGACCCGCCGGCCGGGGTATTCGAACGCGGTGTTCTGGATCGCCACGCGTACGCGGTCGCGCGCCTCGCGAACCGCCGCCTCGGGCAAGCCCACGATATTCGTGCACGGAAGGCCGCCGGACAGATGCACCTCCACCATCACCTGGGGAGCGGCGATCCCTTCCTGGGCTCGGCTGAGGGTAACGGCAAGGCTCATGCGGCCAGGAGCCCGTCGGGTTTCGGTGGTCGCGGCAGGAATCCGGCTGTGCGAGGACAGCTTGCCGGCACTTCGCCGGCCCGGGACGGCTTCATGGGCCGGAAAGCGGCGGGATCAAGAACCGCACAGACGGGACCGCCGCCCTGCCGGCCAACGGTCCGACAAGTCCGCAAGGACCGCTGATGCATGGATGGGTCGGTGATATGCACTGACACCACGCGACTCCACCTGCAATGCCGAATAAACAACCGCCCCCGATCCTCTCGGGGTGAGGATGACGGATCGGGGGCGGCTCCCGGGAGATCGACTCACGCTAATCCCCGCGAGCGGCGACGGCGGCCTCAAGCTCGGCCACGCGTTGCTCCAATTCGTCGACTTTGGCGCGCGTACGCGCCAGCACCTGCATCTGGACTTCGAATTCTTCGCGGGTGACCAGGTCGAGGCGGCGCAATCCCTGCGCCAACACATCCTGGAAGTTGGCCCGCAAATCCTGTTGCGCCTGTGCCAACCCTGGCGGTACCAACGACACAAGCCGCAGAGCAATCTGATCGATGTCCTGCTTGTCCATCATGGACAGCGCCTCGCACTCGTCGAGATCGATATTAGGTGAAGGGAAATCGGGCCTGCCATCGGTGTGCTCCGTCGAAATCTGTAGGGATTGTCCTACACGAACCATTATCAGGCGACAACGCCTCGCCGGGCAGGCAGAATATGCCTGCGTCGAAAGGTCGTGTCGGTGTCAGTCAAACCCAAGGAACCCTCCATGAAGCTGGTCGTGGCGATCATCAAGCCATTCAAGCTGGACGATGTGCGCGAAGCGCTGGCCGAGGTCGGCGTGCAAGGCGTGACGGTAACCGAGGTCAAGGGCTTTGGCCGCCAGAAAGGCCATACCGAGCTGTACCGCGGTGCCGAGTACGTGATCGACTTCCTGCCGAAGATCAAACTGGAAGTGGCGGTCGCCGACGACCAGCTGGAGCGCGTGCTGGAAGTGATCCAGAATGCCGCCCGCACCGGCAAGATCGGCGACGGCAAGATCTTCGTCAGTACGCTCGAACAGGTGATCCGCATCCGCACCGGCGAACTCGACCACGACGCGCTGTAAAACACCGGGAGCGTGGGCGGCAGAAACCGCAGCGGCATGACCGCAAACCCGCCAGGCGCGAAGAATCCGCAGGACGTACCGGCAGCAATGGCCGGCTTTCCCGGCCGCACGCGTATCGGCGTGCAGTACGCGCGAGCATTCGGCTTGGCATCGGGATGCGCGCGGCGGCGCATCCCGACGGATCAGACCGGGCTCACCGCCACGGCCACGGCTTGAGCGCGTATTCCTTCGGCGGCGTGTCGCCGGCCAGATGGCGCACGAAGTAGTCCCAGCGGCGGCGGGTGATGTAGGGCGTGGCGGCGGCATAGCCATGATGCGCGTTGGGAATCGCGATCATGTCGAAGTCGCGGTTGGCCTTGATCAGGGCCTGCACCACCAGCAAGGTGTTCTCCGGCGGCACATTGTCGTCCAGCGTGCCGTAGGTCAGCATCAGGCGACCTTTCAGGTCTGCGGCGAAATCCTGGTTGGCCTGCGCGTCGTAGTTGCTCTTGCCGTCCTTGCCCCTGACCAGCAACCCCTGCCATTTCTCGGCCCAGTCGTCCTCGTAGTCGCGATTGTCGTGGTTGCCGCTTTCGGCCCAGCCGACCTTGAAGAAGTCCGGATAGCGGAACATTGCCCCGGCAGTGGCATTGCCGCCGCCGGAATGGCCCCAGATGCCCACGCGATCGAGGTCGATCCACGGATACCTCGCAGCCAGCTGGCGGATCGCGCCGACCTGGTCGGGCAAGGTGTTGTCCTCGATGTGCTGGAAGTACGCATCGTGAAACGCCTTGGAACGCCACGGCGTGCCCATGCCGTCGACGGCGATCACGATGAAGCCCAGCTCGGCCATTGCCTGGTGGTCGCCGCGCGCGGGCAGGAAGCTGCGCCCCAGCACCGAGCCGGTCTGCGGACCCGGATAGACGTAGTCGATGATCGGATACTTTTTCGATGGATCGAAATGGCTCGGCTTGAACATCATCCCGTACAAGTCGGTCCTGCCGTCGCGTGCCTTCACCGTGAACGGGATCGGCGGCACCCAGCCGGCTGCCTTCAGGCGCGTGGCGTCGGCGGTCGCCACGGTGGCCAGCATGCGTCCGTCACCGGCGCTGCGCAGCACGGTCACCGGCGGCGTGGCCGGCGTGGAATACGCATCGACGAAGTTCTTGCCATCCGGTGACAGGCTGATCGTGTGGTCGGCGTCCTCCGGCGTCAGCAGCGTCGGCCGGCCGCCGTCCAGCCCGACCTTCCAGAACTGCTGGTAATACGGGTTCACGCCCGCCGTGCGACCGACGCCACGGAACCAGACGGTGCGGGTTCCCGGATCGACCTTGAGCACCTCGGTGACGTTGCCGGTACCGCTGGTGATGGCGTGCTTGAGTTTGCCGGTGATCAGGTCGTACAGGTAGAGGTTGCCCCAGTTGTTGCGCTCGCTGAACCAGATCGCCTCATGGGTGGCCGGCAGGTAGCGCCAGTTCACCGCGCCGTTGCCGCTCTCGTAATACGTCGGCACGCTCTCCTCGAACACCGTGCGCACCGCGCCGGTTCTGGCGTCGGCGATGCGGAACCATTCGTGCCTGTGGTCGCGCGAAGTGGAAACGAAGGCCAGGGTGTTGCCATCCGGCGCCCACTTCACATCATCCCAGCCACCGTCCGGGCCGCAGCTGACGTCGTCGCACAGACTGGAACGATGCTGATCCGGCGGCATCTTCAGGCGCACCACCTTGCGCGTCGGCACGTCGATGATCACCCGCTCGATCATCGTCACGTCCTTGTCGCCGACCAGCGGATATTTCCACTTGAGCAGTTCGGGGTGACCGACCCGTGAGCGGATCAGGTACATCTCGCCGGTCTTGCGCTGATCCTGCTGGAAGGTGGCGATCCGCCGCGAATCCGGCGACCATTCGAGTATCGCGTGATCGGTATGCTTCCAGCCGGCATTGTCGGTGGCGTAGCCGAAGTTTTCCACACCGTCGGTAGTGAGCCGGGTTTCCTTGCCGGTCGCCATGTCGCGCAGCCACAGATTCCAGTCGCGGATGAACGCTTCGGACTTCCGGTCCGGCGACAATACGCCAGGCTCGGCGCCGGTCGTCACCCTGCCTGCCTTGTCGCGTGCCGGCACACCCCTGCCCAACGCGCACACGGGAGCGCCTTGCAGGTCGCACAGGTAATGCTTCCGCCTGACGGCAATTTCCAGACGACCATCCGGCCTCTTGCGGTAACCGGTGACAGGCAGCTTCTGCGCATCGAGCGGGTTTCCGATGACCATGCCGAGCGCCGCCGCGAGCTTGCGCTGGTCGAACAGCGGCGTGATCTTGCCGCTGGCCAGATCCCGCAGCAGGAAATGGTCGCCATGGCTGTCGTGGTCGCGATACCAGAAGTGGCCGTCGTCCAGCCAGTGCACCTTCTGCACATCATGATCGACCAGCGGTGCGGCGGCATAGGCCATGAAGCGCTCGGCCCGCGCGTAGTCGGCCGCGCTCAGCATCCGCCCCTGCGCGGCGACGGCGCCCGGCAGCAACCCCATCACCAACGCGCCGAACAGGTGCAACTTGCCGATCATCGAATACATGCCTTCCTCCACGGGATCCGGCGGTGTGGGACGGCCCCTGCGCCGTGCCCGAACCGCCCGATGCTAGCGCAACAACCCGCCGGCTCCCTATGCCGAAAGGTCTACCCTGCCAGCGGGTCCGGCTTGACGGGCATGCGGCGACCGTCGCACGCTGCGTCATCCGTGTTCCCGGAGCCGCGTCATGTCGCAGCGTCTCAGAGTCATCGGCAATTACATTTCGCCCTACGTGCGCAAGGTGCTGGCCTGCCTCGAGCTGAAAGGGCTGGAATACGAGATCGACCCGATTGCGCCGTTCGTCGGCAACGACGAATTCACCAGGCTCAACCCGCTGCGCCGCATACCGGTGCTGCTCGACGGCGAACTGGTACTCAGCGATTCCTCGGTGATCTGCCAGTACCTCGAAGACCGGTACCCCACGCCGTCGCTCTACCCGCGCGACATCGCCGACCGCGCCCGGGCTCGCTGGCTGGAGGAATACGCCGACACGCGGCTGGCCGACGGCCTGATCTGGCGGCTGTTCCACCAACTGGCGATCAGGCGCCACATCTTCGGCGAGGCCCCCGACGAGGCGGTGGTGCAGCATGCGCGCACGGTGGAAATCCCCGCTGCACTCGACTACCTGGAACAGCAGCTGCCGCAAGATGGCTTCGTGTTCGGCGCGCTGTCGATCGCCGACATCAGCCTCGCCAGCTTCTTCCGCACCGCCTCGTTCGTGCGCTACACGATCGACGCCGATCGCTGGCCGCTGATGGTCGCGCTGGTGGCGCAGGTGCAGGCGCTGCCTGCGTTCCAGAAGCTGGCCGGCTTCGAGGACTGCATGCTGCGCCTGCCATTGGCCGAGCAGCGCGGCGCCCTGATCACCGCCGGCGCTCCGCTGGCCAGCGACACCCTGGGCACCAGCGCGCCACACCCCGGCCCGCCACGCGCGTCGTAGGAATTCCCACCCGGACCGCCATGTGGCATGCAGCGTGGTCGCCTCAGCGTTGCCCCGCCGCCAACTCCACCAGCCAGTCCACGGACACCTGCAATTGCCGTCGCGGCGCACCATGCACCCATCTTCACCCACCGGAGCGACAACCATGCAGACCCGCAATCTCGGCCACAACGGCCCAATGGTTTCCACCCTCGGCCTCGGCTGCATGGGCATGAGCGCGTTCTACGGCCGGCACGACGACGCCGAATCGATCACCACCATCCATTACGCGCTGGACCGCGGCCTCACCCTGCTGGACACCGCCGACATGTACGGCCCGCACACCAACGAAGTGCTGGTGGGCAAGGCGATCAAGGGCCGCCGCGAGCAGGCCTTCATCGCCACCAAGTTCGGCATCGTGCGCGATCCGGACAACCCGCAGGCGCGCGGTGTCAACGGTCGCCCGGAGTACGTGCGCGCGGCCTGCGACGCCAGCCTGCAGCGGCTCGGCATCGACACCATCGACCTGTACTACCAGCATCGGGTCGACCCTGGCGTGCCGATCGAGGAGACCGTCGGCGCGATGGCCGAACTGGTTGCCGCCGGCAAGGTGCGTCACCTGGGCCTGAGCGAAGCCTCCGGCGCCACGCTGGAACGTGCGTGCAAGGTGCACCCGATCGCCGCGCTGCAAAGCGAGTTCTCGCTGTGGACGCGCGACCCGCAAACGAACGGCATGCTCGCCGCCTGCCGCAAACTCGGCGTCAGCCTGGTCGCCTATTCACCGCTGGGCCGCGGCTTCCTTACCGGCGCGATCCGCTCGCCGGACGATTTCGAGGCCGACGACTATCGCCGTGGCAGCCCGCGCTTCATGGGCGACAACTTCACCCGCAACCTGCAGCTGGTCGAACAGGTGAAAACACTGGCCGCCGACAAGGGCTGCTCGCCCGCGCAACTGGCGCTGGCCTGGGTGCTGGCGCAGGGCCGGGACGTGCTGGCGATCCCGGGCACCAGGAAACGCTCGCGGCTGGACGAAAACCTCGGCGCGCTCGACGTGCAGCTCAGCGCGGCCGAGCTCAAGACCATCGACGCGGCGTTCCCGCCGGACGCCGCCGCCGGCGACCGCTACGCCACGTCGATGATGCATATGGTGAACGTGTAGCTCGCGCCCCCGCGTTGTTGTTGCCGGAGCCCGCTCGCGGGCGATGCTTTTGCTCTGATGCCTGACGAAGATCAAAACAAGAGCATCGCCCGCGAGCGGGCTCCGTAGATGTCCTGCGTCGATGAGACGTCCTCAAGGGACGCGCTAGACTTCACCGCATGAGCACTCCCGAACATTCCCCGCTCGGCAAGGACACCGGCTACCCCGACCGCTATGACCCGGGCAGGCTGTTCCCGATACCGCGTGCCGACAAGCGTGCGGAATTGGGCTTGGCCGGGACATTGCCGTTCCACGGCGTGGATATCTGGAACGCCTACGAACTGTCGTGGCTCGACCGGCGCGGCAAGCCGGTCGTGGCGCTGGCCGAGTTTCGCGTGCCGGCCGCTTCGCCGTACATCGTCGAATCGAAGTCGTTCAAACTGTACCTCAACGGCTTTGCGCAGGAACGCGTGGCCGATGCCGACGCGCTGGTCGCCACGCTGGTGCGGGATCTGTCCGCCGCGGCGGGTGCCGTGGTCAATGTGCAACTGAGCGCAGTCAGCGCAGCCGCACACCACTTCACCGATCTGGACGGCTGTCTGCTCGACGACCAACTGCTGGAGATCGATCACTACGGCCCCCCGCGAGCCGATTTCCTGGGCACGGATGCCAGCGCTCAACCGATCCAGGAAACGCTGGTTTCGCACCTGCTGCGTTCCAATTGCCTGGTCACCGGCCAGCCCGATTGGGGCAGCGTGCAGATCGCCTATCGCGGCATGCCGATCGGGCACGCCGGTCTGCTGCGCTACCTGGTTTCGTTCCGCAATCACAACGAATTCCACGAACAATGCGTGGAACGCATCTTCGTCGACCTGATGCGGCACTGTGCACCGCAGCAACTCAGCGTTTATGCGCGCTACACCCGCCGCGGCGGCCTCGATATCAACCCGTTCCGCAGCAATACCCCGATCAACCCGCAGAACCTGCGCAGCGCTCGCCAGTGACAGTCGCAACGTCGTGCTTGCGTGAAAGGCAACTGCCGTGCCACCGGTAATCGGCGCTTCATATCCACTGCGTTAGCTTTGGCGGCCTGACCAAAGCGCCCGGACGGCGTTGCGGCAGCGCCCAGGGATCGGCATTCGCCATGTCATCGATACCGGAGTCCGCGCCATGACACTTTCCCCACGTACCACCGCGCTTTACAGCGCCAGCCTTGCCGGCCTGCTGCTGCTCAGCGCCTGCGGCAAACACGAACCGGCGACGCCAACCGGCCGGCCGGCGCCAACCGGCACCGCAGCAGCAAGCTCCAAGCTGGCGCCAGCGCCAGCACCGGCTGCCAGCAGCACGACTGCCAGCAAGGCCGCGCTCCCGACCATCAAGCAGCCCGTGGCAGCAGCCTCCGCGGCCGCCACGCCCGCACCAGCGCCTATCTCGGTAGCCAAGCTGACCCTTGGCAGCGCGGTCAATGCCGAGCATCAGATAACCCGCCCCGGCAACCGCTTCGCCTCCGACGAAAAGACCATCTATGCCAGCGTCGCCACCGAGGGACAAAGCCGCGACGCCACCCTCAACGCCACGTGGCGTTATCTGGAAGGCAAGGGCCAGCTGGTCAGCAGCATCAGCCAGTCGATCGCCACCGACGGTCCCGCGATCACCACCTTCAAGGTGCAGAACCCGGATCTGTGGCCCGAGGGCAAATACAGCGTCGAAATTTCACTCAACGGCAAACCGGTGGCGCAGCAGGGTTTCGAGATCAGCAGGCGTTGATTCGGGGGAACGGCCATCGTCGGGCATGTTCGCGGATGCACGAAATGGCCGCTGCTGCGCGTTCACCGGCAGGGCCTGCGTCGCCGATGCCGGACCGCATGCCGGCCGCCGCGGCAACACCTCCTCGGCCACAAATCGTGTAACCGGAATCCACCGTGGTGTGGTCGGGCCGGGCTTGTCACGCCCGACCGCTCGCGCGTGGTGGTCGGCCCGTTCGGCCGGTGCCAATCCGTCAATTGTCCTTGGCGCCCTGGTCAACCCATTTCGTGATCAGCTCGATATCCCGTTCGGGCAATTGGCGTGCGTTGACTCCCGGCATGACGATGTTGTCGTGCTGTGTCAGGTCGATCGTGTAATTTTTCGGCATGTTGATCGTTGTATCGGCCTGGTGCTTCACCAGCCTGACCAGCGTGCTGCCCACGCTGCTGCCCGGCGAAACGACGGAACCGTACCTGGTGCCCTTCATGACATCCTGGTAGGTTCCCACACTGAACCCGCTCTTGGCGTAGCCTGCGCCACCCGGCGTATGACAGATCGCGCAGTTTGCCTGGAATATGGGGTTTATGTCGCGCCGGTAACTGATTTCACGCTGGCTGCAGGCAGCCGTCAAAAAGGCGACCAGGGTGATCGCATAAACGGTTTTTTTGCTGGACATGATTGTCACCCTCGATGGTCAGGGTCCGGCGTGAAACATCCTTCACGAACTGCGCAACCCGGCAATCACAACGTGCTGAAGCCGTCTTGCATGGGCTGAAACATCCGTGGTCTTCTGCGTCGAGGGAAACCTCGAACAAGGCGTCATTCCGGCGAGAACCTGAACCGGCAACCCGTCAACTCCATGAAGGCAGCGGCTCCAGGACTTTCGCCGGAATGACGAACCGGATGTATCCGGCTATTCCTTGGCGGATGCCATCGCATCCACCGATGGCATCTGCCTTATCCGGACAAGCTGTCAATCCGCTACGGGTTTCCTGTCGGAAATGCGCTTGCCGGGCAAAAAGATCAACTGGTACAGGGACACGAATATCTGCACCCCCCAGGCCGAGCCCAATATCAACCCGGAAACCACCACGGTATAGGCAAAGACCGGATCCCACTTCGTCAAATACCAGGTGGCAACGTCTGTAACCATGGCAAAGAACGGCGCAACGATCACCACGTTCTTGAACCATTCGGGAAGCGCCGTAAAGGTAAAGACGAACCCGATGACAAAAGTGACCAGGCCGATGCCGAAAATATGGATGTGCGAAAGCTTTACCAGCGCCTCGATGGACAAGCCATGATCAACCGTGGCGACCGGAATGATGCCCTCGTAGGTCGTGTAGTCCGACAGATTCTTGCCTGAATTCTTGCTGTGGCACTTCGCACAGTCCTTCATGATGATGGGGTAGATGGTGTCGTCGTAGACGTCTTCCGTCGAGCCGGATTTCAGCCAGGCAACAACCTGATCCATTTCTTCCGGGCTGATCTTGTCGCGCATCTGGCCGCGCAACATCATTTCAAGTCGCGTACCGCTTCGATTGCCGTAATACGTGATGGCGATGTCCTGCACCGAGAGCCCCGGCTTGCCGCTGAGGCCGGCATGGGTCAGATACAGGTAGCCGAGGGCCATGCAATAACCCAGGCCAAGTACGACCATCACCAGGCCGTACAATGTGCGTTCGCTGCTGGAGCACTCCGCAAACGTTCTTCCCTTCACCACGGGTCGGTCGCGCGGAATGCGCCCGAACATGCGCCGTATCCAGAAAATGGACACCACGACGCCTGCCCCACCCAGGAGAACGTGCATGATGGAGACGTCCTTGGCCGCAGAGCTCAAGGTATCGGGAGCCAGGATGATCCACACGGTGAGCAGGAAAAATGCCCACGCCGGCCAAAAAGCACGGCGCCAGATCAAGGCGATGGTGGCGACCGCCATCATGAGGACGCCGGTGATGATGTAGGTCCAGAAGATGCCGCGATTCAGCGTGGCCTGGGGTCCGCTTATATACCAGGGTGCAAAAACCGTCAGCGCGCCGATCACCAGACCGGATATTCTCGCTGCCAACCTGTTTTGCCCTGGCACCTTGTTATCATTCATTGTTGACTTCCCGGTTTTTGTGCATGGATTCAACCCTGCCCGACGGACTCGCGGAATTCAGGATTGCTGGGTCTTTGGCGCCCGGTTCCCGACAAACCCTTCGAGCATGCTGCGGACGGGCATGATTCGAAAGGTTTGCCGACAGTCCGTTCGTTTGTCACCTGAAACTGTAGCGATAAGCCACGAAAAACACGTTTTCCGTATAGCTCGGGCTCTTCTGGTTGGTCGGAATCGTCGTGGTCCCGGTGAAACCGAGCTGATAGTAGTTGTAGAAGTAATCGTTGGAATTGAGCTTCTCGTAGATGTAGCCGAAGGTGATTGCGCTCTTCCTGTCGATTTCGTAGTTGGCCGTGAGCCTGGCCCGGGACAGCGCGCTGCGGATATCCGGCACGGTGCCGCAGCTGTATCCCGCATTGCTGGGCGTGGTGCACGATGCGTTCGTGTAGTTGAGTGCCGTGAAATACCCGGTCTTGTCCAGCGAATACGACAAGTCGGCGGCCAGTTGCAGTTTCCCGGCCATCAGCCCGCTGCGCTTCGCCGTGAAGCCCACCGTGGTGCCCTTGTCCGTGAGATCGTTGGTCCACGTATTGGGCAGCGGAGCCACCGCATTGCGCCCGTTGGCACTGAGCAGGCCGCGCGTCCTGCGCTGCCAGCTGGCGTACGCGGAAACGCTGGCCTTGTCCGAAAAGACGAAGGTCGAGTCGAAATTCACACTGGCCGAATGGCCCTGCTGCACGCCCAGCGGCGAGTCCTTGTAATCGTCGTACGTGCCGCGGCCATCCAGACTGAAGCTCAGCTTCTGCGTCGCCTGCCAGTTGGCCCCCGCCTTGAGCATATGCTCCCTGCGCGATGCGTCGAAGAAGGCCCGATAGCCGAAATCCTCGAACCCCTCGCTGTTGCCCTGCATCGGGTTGTAGAAGGAACTGTTCACGGTGGCATTGCGGTTGGCGTAGGAATAACCGGCGTTGAAATTCAGATCGTCGTTGGCGTTCAGACGATAATTGACGACGAATTTGTTCTCCTCGTTTCGCGGCACCTGGACGCAGGAGGCCGTCGTGTAGTAACCGGCATTCGTCGCCGACAACTCGCCCTGGGCATTGTTGGCCAGGGCGTTGTTGCACCAGCGCGAGGTCTTCTCGTACTCGTACGCCGCGTGAAGGTGCTGATTGCCGCTGATGCGGTAATCCGCGGCGAGCGCCCCCTTGGTGGTGCTGTAGCTCAACGGGATGTTGACCACCGTTTGCTCTTCGCCGCCCAGATTGAAGAAGTCATACGTATACGACGGCGTCTTGTTGTCGCGCTTGTCGTAGTTCCCGCCTATCGACAGGATGAGATCCTTCGTCGTCTGGTTGGTCAGTTTCAGGTCGTAGTGGGTGGTGATCACCCTGCCCCTGAGGGAGTTGACCGGCAACCCTCCCGGCGCCATCTGGTTCTGATTGACGTAACCGACGTTCTGGGTGTTGCGGCCGTAGGAGTAGCCGCCCACCAGTTTCGTCGTGGGCGTCAGGCTGTAGCCACCGCTGAGGTTTGCCTGGTTGAAGTTGTTGTTCGGCATGGTACTCAGCGCATCGACCGGATAGGCTCCGTTCAATAGCGTGCCGTTCGCCACATTCGAGCCGGTATAAGGATTGGGGAAGCTCACGCTCCGGTTGTGATCGCGGAAGCGTGAGCCGAAGTAACCCACCGTGAAAAACGCCTTCGCCCCTGCCCAATTCAGTGCCAGATCCACGTTGTCCGTGGTGTAGTCGGTCGGGTTCATGATGATCTGGACGGCTTCGCCGCCCAGGGAATACCCGGCAAGCGCGAAACCGTCGGAGGTGCTGTTCTTGTCGGTCGCGGCAGCGATCAGCTTCGCGCCGGACTGCTCCACATGGTTCCAGTTGAATTGCACATTCCATTGCTGATTGAAGTTGTAGCCGAAGGTGAAGCCCGAGTTGTCCCGGTTGCTGTGGACGTCCACCTTGTGCAGGTACGCCTGCTGCGCCGGGGTGAGCACCTGCGTGCCGTAAGCGACCGGCGTGCTCGGCCGGGCGGTGCTCACGACGCCGAACCCCGCCGGCATCGTGAACACATTGCCGCCCATGGACCCCTGCAGCGGCGTCTCGTACGAGTCGCCGTCACCGATGTTGTGGTGCAGCTGATCGTAGCTGACGCCGAACATCCACTTCCCCTGGTTCCGGATGGTGGCGCTGATCGACCTGGAGTTTGTCCCCAGATCGGTGCCTTCGATCGACCAGAGGCTGGTGCCGCTCCCCTGGCCATAGGCATCGCCTCCGCGCACGCTGAAGTTGCCGAGCAGATAGGCCTGTGACTTGTTCAGTCCGTTGTATTGGCCGAATTGGGCCGAGTTCTGATCGGGGTAGAGCACGCCGACTTCGATGAAGTTGGTGGGTCTGGTCAGGATGGACACGTCATCGTCCTGGGCAAAGGCAACCAGCGGCAGAACCGCCATGATCGCCAGTGCAAGTGACTTGACGGACAGTACTCCATTCACGGATTTCATATCGCGTCCCTAATAGTTAACGATGCAAGAAGGCGCCAGCCGGGCTGTTCGAACCATGGACCATCACGTGGCAATTGAGGCACGCACGTCCACTGGCACTTGAGCTCGGGTTGGGAGCACGACCACCACTGACCGCGAACCCCGACATGGTCGACTGCAAGCCGGCTGCACCCGCGCCATAAGGTGCCTGGCTGTTGTGCGGGCCGTCATGGCACTCGTCGCACAGGAATGGCGGGCGGGATTTCAGCAGTGGCGGAATATTCGAGCCGTGCGGTGTATGGCAGTTGGTGCAGTCCTCGACCACCGGCTGGTGCTCCCACAGGAACGGTCCGCGCTTTTCGGCGTGGCAGGTCGTGCAGGTTTCCGTCACCGTGGCCTTTTTCAGCAGATGCGGGCCGGTCGAGCCGTGCGGGTTGTGGCAATCGGAGCAAACCACCTTGCCTTCGCCGATCGGATGGTGCGAGACCTTGTGGATGTCGGCGCGCCGGTCCTTGTGGCAGGTCATGCAGACTTCCGGCTGGGTCAGCTTGTTGCGTACCGGATCGACGGCGCTGTGCACCTTGTGGCAATCGTTGCACGCCAGGCCGTTGGTCTGATGCTCGCTGCCATCCCAATGGGTGCGCTGGGTTCCCTTGTGGCAGGTCAGGCAGACCGCAGCTCGGTCGCCCGCAGCAGACATCGGATAGTCATGCTTGTTGAACATCACATCCGGTGGCGGAATGCCTTTGCCGGTCTTGTCGCCGGCCAGATGCTTTTCGCTCGGGCCATGGCACGACTGGCAGGTCGGGGTCCGTGCATCACCCCTGACGCCGTGTGGCGTCTGGTAGATCGACAGAATCGGCTTCGCCTCGTTTTCGTCATGGCATCGGGTGCACTTGGCGTCCTGCGCCAGCGCGTCCGCGGCTGTTGCGGCGGACGCCTGAACCGAGGTCGAGTGATTGGTGCCCAGATCGGGAAGCTGTATGGGAGGGCTGCCTGCCAATGCTGGCGCAACCCAGCTGGCGAGGATCAGGACGGCTCCAATGGCGAGTCTCTTTAGGAAATACATTTATCAGGTCCCTTCCTGCTTATCGATGGGGGTAATCAAGTTCCGCCGGATCCGGGTTGCCGCATGATCCAATTGCTGGCCGACGTCGGCTCGAACCTCGTTGGTAAATCGAATATGCAACTTGCATCTCCGGCTTGCCGGCATGGCGCGGACGCAGGTGGTCCGCACCATGCCGAACAGGCCCTATAACGAAAGAATCCAATCCACCAGGTTCTTGATCTGCGCCGTATCGTTGGCCGGATCCGTCTTGATGATCTCGTGATGCACCTTGCTGCCATCGGCGAGCGTGACCATCTCGCCGGAGGTCAGGTGATGGATCAGCTTCGCCTCGGCGGCGGGATTGCCCTTGTACTTGTCCGCAACTTTTTTCCAGCCGGGACCGTCCTTGTCCCGCGAGATGGCATGGCACTTGAAGCAGTTGTTCGTTCTTGCCAACGTCTTCGCGGCATCCATGTCGGCAGCGTGGGCTGTGGGAGCGAACGCGAAAACGGCGAGGCCGGCAGTGACGATGGTGGCCAGCATGGAGCGTGAGATCTGAGTCATGTCTTTTTTCACCTCGGTGGACAAATTGCCTGCTTGACGACCCGTGGCCACTTTGGAAATGGTCACGGATGCCAGCAGATTATGGGCGTGAGTATTCAAGGCAGCCATCGGAAGGCGATGAAATTAACCATCGGATTATTCCTATGGCATATCGGAATAATCCGATGGCTGATTTGATTTGACCGATTGAATTTGCACGCGGGTTCGAGCCGCAAAAAACATGCGACAACCCATTGTCGACAGGCAGAAACCAGGTGTGCCGGATGACCGGATGGGCGCAATGGCTCCGGTCACCCAACTGCTGGAACATGGAAATGCGCCCGCGCTTCGCCGTCCATCAGGGGCGTGCCCGTACGTACTGGCGCATGCCGCGCGCATCAGGAAGCCACGGGCAACCTGACGACGGGACGGACGATCGACCTCCGGCGCGGATGCCGGAACGCGCCCGCCGCCAGGGCGCGATGGTGAAACCGCTGCCTGGCGTGATTCAGCCGGTCGCAGTCTGCGTCTTGCCCAGCGCCCGCAACCGTTTCTTCTCCGCCCTGCGTTCCTTGCGTGCAGCCCGACGGATCTTTCGATCGTGATTCCACAGGTAGATCGCCGGGGTGCTGAGCAGGGTCAGCAGCTGCGACACCAGCAGGCCGCCGACGATCGCGATGCCAAGCGGCTGGCGCATTTCCGAACCGATGCCGAAGCCGATCGCCAGCGGCAGCGCCGCACCCATCGCCACCAGCGTGGTCATGGTGATCGGACGAAAACGCACCAGCGCGGCTTCGCGGATCGCATCCGGTGCAGACAGGCCACGTTCGCGTTGCGCGACCAGCGCGAAGTCGACCATCAGGATCGCGTTCTTCTTGACGATGCCGATCAGCATCAGGATCGCGATGATCGCCATCAGCGAAAGCTGCGTCTGCGTCACCAGCATGGCCAGAAACGCGCCGGCACCGGCAGCCGGCAGGGTGGACAGGATGGTCAGCGGATGGCCGAGGCTCTCGTAGAGGATGCCCAGCACGATATACATCGCCAGGATCGAGCCGAGCAGCAGGACCATGCCGTTGGACTGGGCCTGCTGCAGGCGCTGGTTGGCGCCGGTGAAGTCCACGCGGATGCCGCCCGGCAGACCGGCCGCGAGCGCCGCCTGTTTCACCAGCGCGATGCCGCGATCCTGCGGCACGCCCTTGGCCAGGTTGTAGGTGATGGTGGCCGCTTCCATCTGGTTGTGGTGGCGAATGCGGATCGGGCTGATGCCGGGTTTCAGCTGCGCCAGCGCGGACAGCGGAATCATCCGGCCCTGCTCGTTGCGCACGCGGATATTCAACAGCGCCTGCGGACCGAGGCTTTCCGCCGGATCGGCGCTGAGCACCACCGAGTACTGGTTGATGTCGGAGTAGATCTTCGACACCTGGCGCTGGCCAAACGAGTTGTACAGCGCGCTATCGATCGCGCCCAGGCTCACGTGCAGGCGTGCCGCCGCTTCGCGGTCGACCTGCAGTTGCTGTTGCTTGCCGACCTGGTCGAAGTCGCTGCCGACATCGCGGAATTGCTTGATCGTGCGCATCTGCCGCACCATTTTCAATGCCCACGGCTGCAGGTCGCCGCCATTGCTGCTGGCCAGCTGGAATTCATACTGACCGCCGTTGTCGCCGCTGCCGCCACCACCGAGAAACTGCACCGGGCGGACTTCAATCTCCACATTGGGCAACGCCGCGAACCGCTTGGACAGTCGTTCGATGATCTTCTGGATCTTTTCGGGGCGCTCGCCCGGTTCGTTGCCGCGCGGCTTCAGGTCGACGAACATCTGTGCGTTGTTGCCCACGGCGCCATCGCCGCCATTGCTGCCGAGCATGGTGAGCGTGTCGAGCACGGACGGGTCGGCCTGCATGATGCGGATGATCTGCTGCGCGCGCTCGGCCAGCACCGTGGGCGCGATATTGGCGTCGGCATGGATCCGCAGCTGCAGCTGGCCGGTGTCTTCTTCGGGCATGAAGCTGCCGCCGGCCGTCTTGACCACCGCAAAGCCGAGCACGCCGGTAAGGATCAGCAGGGTCAGCGGCTGCCAGCGCATGATCCGGCGATGGTGCAGTGCCCAGTCCAGCGCGCGCTCGTACAGACGCAGCAGGCCGCGATCGAATCGCTCCGCGGCCTGTTCGAGTCGCCCCGGCGGTTTGCGCTCGCCGGTTTCGTGCTTGAGCAAGCGGCCACACAGCGCCGGGGTGAGCGTGAGCGAGACGATTGCCGAGATCACCACCGCTGCGGTCAGCGTCACCGAAAATTCGCGCAGCAGCATCACCAGCATGTTGTTGCCGAACAGCAGCGGCGCGAACACCGCCACCAGCGACAACGTGATCGAGACCACCGTGAATCCGATCTCGCCGACGCCGGTCAATGCCGCCGGCAATGGCGGCGTACCGTGCTCCATGTGCCGCACGATGTTCTCGATCACCACGATCGCATCGTCCACCACGAAGCCGATGCTCAACACCAGCGCCACCAGCGACAGCGTGTTGAGTGTGTAGCCGAGCGTCCACATCACCACGAAGGCCCCGGCCAGCGACAGCGGCACGCTGAGCATGGCGATCAGCATGGGGCGCGATCGGCGCAGGAACACCGCCATCACCAGCGCCACCAGCATGATCGAGATCAGCAGCGCCACCTCGACCTCGTGCAGGGCCGACTTGGTCGTCTGGGTGAGGTCGAACACCGGGGTAATGCTGATATTCGCCGGCAGCGACGCGGCCAGCTGCGGCAACCTGGCGCGAATCGCCGCCACCGTGGCCACTGCGTTTGCCTGCGGCCGCTTGGTGATCTGCAGGCCCACCGTACGCGCGCTGCCGGCGCCGACACTGGAGAACCACGCCGCCTGGTACTGGTCCTCCTGGCCGCCGTAGACCCTGGCCACGTCGGACAGCCGCACCGGGGTGCCGTTCTTCATGGCGATCAGCAGATGGGCAAACTCTTCCGGCTTGCGCAAGCCGTCGGTCGCGGTCACGGTCATCTGCGTACGACCGTCGCTCAAGATGCCCTGCGGCGAAGTGACGTTGGCCGCGCGCAAGGCATTGGCGACATCGTTGGCGGTGAGCCCCTTGGCCGCCAGCGCGCTGCTGTCCAGCTCGATTCGCACCGCATGTGGAGTGCCACCGAATACCTGCACCTGGGCCACCCCGTCGATCTGCGCCACGGCAGGCTTGAGCAGCGTGTCGGCAAGATCGAACAGCTTGTCCTGCGGCAATCCGCTCGAGGTCAGCGTGATGAACAGGATCGGGATCTGCGAGGTATCGAACTTGAAATACTGCGGCGGCGACGGCATGCCCGTGGGCAGGTCGACGGCGGCCGCGTTGATCGCCGCCTGCACGTCGCGTGCGGCGCTGTCGGCGGTGCGGCTGAAATTGAAGCGCACCATCACCGAGGCGGCACCCTCGCGGGCATTGCCGTACATCTCGTCGACGCCGGGGATCTGTCCCAGGTGCCGCTCCAGCGGTGCCAGCACGGTGTTGGCCATGGTCTGCGCGCTGGCGCCTGGCTGGTTCGCCACCACGTAGACGCCGGGAAAATCCAGCGACGGCAGGGCGGCGACGCCGAGCAGCAGATAGGCGCTGATGCCGGCCAGAATCAGGCCCAGTGCCAGCAACGACGTACCGACCGGGCGGCGGATCATCGGCCCAAAGATGTTCATGGCACCTCCGGGATCCGCCGACAGGGCGGCAAGTCACGAATCGCGGCGAGCAGCGTGGGCGTGGCAGGAACAAGGGGCTCGATCATGCGGACTTTATGCCAGTTGTCGCGCTCTGGCGTATGTGCCTGAAGTCCACACCGTGTCGAAAGGCACAGGAGCGGCGGCTTTCCTGATTGCCCGTCTGTCGCGTCCTGGAAGTTCCGCGGACCCGCATCAGGTGGCGTTTGTGGCCATGGACCGCCCTTGTTTTGGCCGAGGACACGCGCCTACAAATGGCCGTCCCGAGCCATTCTCCAAGGCAGGATGTGGCAGATGGGCAAGGACGGCTTTTGGAGCCCACCCTGCGGGCGAATGCCCTACGCCGGCACCCCGACAAGGGCATCGCGCACAGGGTGCGCTCCTACCCGCGTCGTGCAACCCGTCCGGAGCCCGCGGCTTCCCCGAAAACGTGGACGACCTTACGCCTGCCGCCCTCGAACACCAACGTACAAGGAGCCCGCTCGCGGGCGATGCTTTTGTTCATGCCTGGAAGATCCAAAGCAAAAGCATCTCCCGCAAGCGGGCTCCACAATCAATACAGGGAGGGCTCCTACAAGGAAGTGGAGGGGCTGTAGCGCAAGGTCAGATACCAGGTGCGGCCGGGCTGGTTGAAGAAATATGCCGTTTCGTAATGGTGCGCAAAGGCGTTGGACAGCCGCGCCTGCACCTGCCAGTCCGGGGCGAATCGGTAACTGGCACGAAAAGCCACGGTACCGTAGCCGCCAAGGCGATGGCTGTTGGCGAGGTCGTCGTAGCTGCGGCCGGCGACATACAACGTGCTGCCGATACCGAACGCGCCGAAATGCCGATCCAGATCGATTCGTGCGGTACGTTCGGGGCGCCGCGGCAGCAGATGACCATTGTCCGCACCGCCCCGGTTCAGTGGCTGCTGCAAAGTGAGGTAACTCTGCACACGCCAGCCATCGAGGTTCGCACCCAGCTGACCTTCCACGCCGCGGATCCGTGCCCGATCGAGGTTTTCCGGAAAGAAATTGCTGTCCAGCGTGATCAGTTGGTCGATCCAGGTCTGATACGCGTTCACGGCCCAGTTCCAGCCATCGAGCTGCTGCGCGAGGCCGAACTCGCCGCTGTGCGATTTCTCCGGCTTCAGGTCCGGATTGGCCGAGGGAATCCCGAAGAACGGCGGATAGTAGAGATCGTTGAAGGTCGGCGCGTGGAATGCCGTGCCGTAGCTGGCAGTCAGCCGCAGGCCATGCCCGAAACGATGACCCCAGGCCGCGGCACCGGTGGTGTGATCGCCGAACTGCTGGTTGTGGTCGCGCCGCAACGAGAGCTGCATTTCGTTGCGGCCGAAGCTGCCCTGGTACTGCGCATAGCCGCCGGTGTCGTCGCGGTTGCTGGCCAGATAGCCGGTGCTGCTGCTGACGTGTTCCTGCTGATAGTCCACGCCCACGGTCAGCAGCTGGTCCGGCGCCAGCGCGATGTCGTTCTGCCACGACGCCTGGTTGCGCCGCGAGTCGGTGAAACCGGTCGGCGTGCGCGGGTAGTAGGTGCCGAAGTAGGTGCCCTGGTAAGAGGTGTCCGAGAGATCCTTGCTCTGCCCGGCGTTCAACGCGACTTGCCACGCCTGCATTGGCGAGAAACTCAGCCGCACGCCGATGACCCGCTGCTCGTTGATGGCCCTGTTGCCGCCGTAGGGGCTGCCGGTATATTCGACGTCGTTCTTGCTGCGCAGCCAGTCCAACGCCAGTTCGGTGCCGTTGTCCCAGCGGTAGCCGCCGTTCGCCGCACCATTCCAGTTGCGAAACGCATCGGATCGCGGATCGTCGACGAAGCAACCCGCGCCGGCCTCCGCCGCGCCCAGCCGGCAGGCCGGGATGCCGCTGGTGTACTGACCGCCCAGGCTCAGGTTGTACCAGGCGTGCCGGTCGCCGCCGGACAGGCCGGCCTCGCCGCCGGACAGGCCGTGGCTGCCGGCCGTCACGCTCAGCGACGGCGCGAGGCCGCCATCGCGCTGGCCGTGGCGGGTGAAGATCTGGATCACCCCGCCGATGGCGTCCGCGCCGTACAGGCTCGAACGCGGGCCGCGCACGATCTCGACGCGCTCGATCTGCTCGACCGGAATCTGCTCCAGCGACGCCAGCCCGGCCGTCACCGAACCGATCCGCATGCCGTCGATCAGTACCAGCGTGTGGGTGGAGTTGGTGCCGCGCAGGAACAGCGAGGTCTGCTCGCCGAGGCCGCCGGCCTGGGCGAAGGTGACGCCGGGCAGGCCGGTCAGCAGATCGGCCACCGAGGCCGGCTGCAGTCGCTCGATGTCGGCGCGGGTGATCACCGTGACCGACGACAAGGCGTCATCGGCGGTGATCGCGGTGCGC
Organism: Lysobacteraceae bacterium; assembly: GCA_028871555.1. Lineage (GTDB taxonomy): Bacteria > Pseudomonadota > Gammaproteobacteria > Xanthomonadales > Rhodanobacteraceae > Rhodanobacter. The sequence goes on along the minus strand of JAGWNA010000034.1, from coordinate 8,891 downwards.
GTGGCGGTGACGATCACCGGCGCCAGCGCATTGGTGCGGCCCGGATCGGGACTGCCCAGACTGGCCGCCTGCGTGGTCATCGTGCAACCGAGCAGCAATGCTGCCGGCAAAGTCTTGTTCATGTCTTTCCCTCGGCCGCGCACCCGCGCACGGCTCATCTGGCCAATGAGCTGGCGGCAGCGCGAAGGAAGGAAGACGGAACGACGGGCTGAGGTGAACGCCACGGCACGTGGTTCAGCCTCGCCCACCGCGAGCCACCAGGAATCGTCCAGGCCGGTCTCCGGGCTCGCGAGTGGCAATACGGTGTGTCCGCTTGCCTCGATCGGCGCCTTCCCGTGCCATGCACAGTGGCGTCCGCCGTTCGAAAAACTCGCTTACCGTTGCGGGGGCAGCGCCGGCCTTGCAGTGCTTTTGTCGCACCGCGCACCGGCTTCCCGTTTCATCCCTTGGGCGACAAGCCCTTCGGGACACCTGAACCGTGCCAGTGTAGCTTTGGACGGCTATCCGGGCAATGTGCGGGGTCGGATTGCAGGTGCGCCGTGAGCGCGAGGTGCACGTTACGGCCAGCGCCGCCCGCGCTCTTCGATGTACGGCTGCGCGGCCACGCCGCCGATCCAGCTTTGCCGGATGCGGAAGTCGTCATCCATCGCCACCAGGTCCGCCCGGTAGCCGGCGGCGATACGGCCATGGCTGGCGCCCAGGCCGAGGAAATCGGCGGGATACGCGCTGGCCATCCGCACCGCTTCGTCCAGCGGCAGACCGAGCCGTTGCACCGCGTTGCGCACGGCACCGGCCATGTCCAGCGCCGAGCCGGCCAGCACGCCCTGCGCGGTCCGACACACGCCGTCCTGCGCGATGATGGTTTCGCCGTTGAGCGCGAACGCCGGATCATCCGCACCGACCGGCGGCATCGCGTCGGTCACCAGCACGCACTTGCCGCGCGCCTTGGCGGCGATCGCCACGCGCAGGCTGGCCGGATGCACGTGGTGGCCGTCCACGATCAGGCCGCACCAGCTGCCGGCGTCCTCCAGCGCGGCACCCACCACCCCCGGTTCGCGGCTGCCCAGCGGCGTCATCGCGTTGAACAGATGGGTGAAACCGCGCACGCCGGCGGCCAGCGCAGCGCGGGTGGTGTCGTAGTCGGCCGCCGTATGGCCGGCACAGACGATCACGCCGGCTGCCGCCAGCGCAGCGATGCTGCCGGCCGGCGCGCACTCGGGCGCCAGCGTCACCAGGCGGATCCCCTGGCGCGGCGCGCACAGCAGCGCCAGTTCATCGGGATCGGGCGCGTGGAAATACCGCGGGTCGTGCACGCCCTTGCGCGCCGACGCCAGGTACGGGCCTTCCAGATGGATCCCGAGCACGCCGGGCACGCCTTCGGCGATCGCCTGCGCCACCGCGGCGAGCGCCGCACGCATCACCGGCACCTCGTCGCTGATCAGCGTCGGCAGGAACCCGGTGCTGCCGAAGCGCCGGTGTGCCGCACCGATCCGGCGAATCGTCTGCACCGTGGGGGCATCGTTGAACAGCACGCCACCGCCGCCGTTGACCTGCACGTCGATGAACCCCGGCAGCAGCATGGCACCGCCCAGATCCTGTTGCGGCGACTTGCGCACGCGCGGATCGGACAGCGGCAGCAGATCGAGGATGCGCGCGCCGTCGAGCAGCACGGCGAGATCGTCGCGCCAGCCGCCCGGCGCGAGTACGCGGGCGTTGGTGAAGGCGAACGTCGCAGGATGATTCATCAGCTTGCCCCTCACCCGGTCATCGAGACGAAGTGCGCCTGCGCTGGCAGAGCGTCCGTGCGGGCATCCATGCCTGCCTCTTCAGTCGGTCTGCAATTCGGCGACAAAATCATAGATGTCGCCGCGATACCAGGAGCTGGTGAATTCGACCACCCGGCCATCATCCAGAAAGCTGCGCCGCTCGATGCTCAGCCCCGCGCTGCCCGCGGCGACGTGCAGCAGGCGCGCCTGATGGGCATTGAGCGACACCGCACGCAGGCGCTGCAGCGCCCGGCGCGGACGGCAGTTGAGTTTTTCCAGGGCCTCATACAGCGAGTCGTGCACCAGCATCGGGTCGGGCAGCAGGCCGGCCGGCACCACGCTGCGCTCGATCGCCAGCGGTTCGTCCTGGCCGTAGCGCACGCGATGCAGCCGCACCACCAGCGAGCCCGGCGACAGGTTCATCGCCATGGCTTCTTCCGGCGTCACCTCGCCGATGCCGCGCTCGAAGAATTCCGAACGCGGGCGCAATCCGCGCTCGCGCAGATCCTCGGTGAAACTGGTCAGCCGCGACATCGGCTTGACGATGCGCTCGGCGATGAAGGTGCCGGCGCCGTGGCGCTGGGTCAACAGGCCTTCCTCGACCAGGCCGGCGATCGCCTTGCGCACGGTTACCCGCGACAGCTTGAGCGCCTGCGACAGATCGCGTTCGCTGGGCAACGCCTGACCCGGCTCGATGTCGCGATGCGCGACCACATTGCGGATCGCCCGCCGCAGGCGCAGGTAGGCCAGCGGCTGATGGGTGGCCGGATCCTGGCAGATCCGGCGATATTCGTTGGCCAAAGCAGTTTCCATTGTTACTAAACATACCAATACCAATCCACTTGCGCAATGGCCGCAGGTACGGCGTCGCAACAAAGCGCGGTTGGCGTCAAGATCCGGCTGCTGCATGGACAATACGCGAGCAGCCGGCCGCGCGGCGCAGGACAGGATCTGGCCTTTGTGGTATTTCACTGGTACTCTTACAGCCAATTCGGGCAGTCGCCATCGGCCCCTGCCCGCCATCCGGCCTTACGTCCGAGGACAACGTGTGACTGCATCTCCGCAAGTGGTCGAGCTGTTCGATCTGGTCATTTTCGGCGGCACCGGCGATCTGGCCGTGCGCAAGCTGCTACCTGCCCTGTTTCACCGTTTCGCCGACGGACAGATCCCGGCCGGCAGCCGGATCGTCGGCATTGCCCGCGAGTCGCTGGACAACGACGGTTATCGTGCGCTGTTGCGCAAGGCACTGGTCACTTCGGACGGCAGCGTCGGAACTGAGCAGCTCGATACCTTCCTGAAGCTGGTCGCTTACCGGTCGCTGGATGCGCGCAAGGCCGATGGCTGGGAAGACTTCGCCGGACTGATCGGCGAGCATCCGGACCACGTACGGGTGTTCTACCTGTCCACCTCGCCGGAATTGTTCGTCGACATCTGTGCGCGGCTTGGCCAGTACGGGCTCAATCAAGGCGCGTCGCGGGTGGTGCTCGAAAAGCCGGTCGGCCGCGACCTCGCCAGCGCGAACCAGATCAACGACGATGTGGGCCGCGTGTTCGACGAGTCGCAGACTTTCCGCATCGACCACTACCTCGGCAAGGAAACGGTGCAGAACCTGCTCGCATTGCGCTTCGGCAATGCCCTGTTCGAGCCGCTGTGGAATGCCGGGCACATCGACCATGTGCAGATCACCGTGGCCGAAACGATCGGCGTAGGCCATCGTGCCGCCTATTACGACCGTGCCGGCGCATTGCGCGACATGCTGCAAAACCACATGCTGCAACTGCTGTGCATGGTGGCGATGGAGCCGCCGTCCTCGCTGTCGCCCGACGCGGTGCGCGACGAGAAGCTGAAAGTGCTGCGTGCGCTGAAAGCCATCGACGACAGCAATGCCGCCCAGCTAACCGTGCGCGGCCAGTACCGCGCTGGCGTGGCCGAAGGCACCAGCGTGCCCGGTTATCCGGACGAACTGGGCAGCGCCAAGTCAAACACCGAGACCTTCGTGGCGCTGAAGGCGGAAATCGCGAACTGGCGCTGGGCCGGCGTGCCGTTCTACCTGCGCACCGGCAAGCGCCTGCCGAACCGGGTGTCCGAAATCGTCGTGGTGTTCAAGGCGGTGCCGCATTCGATCTTCGATCCGTCCACCGGTTCGCTGGCGCAGAACCGGCTGGTGCTGCGCCTGCAGCCGGACGAGGGCGTCAAGCTGTGGCTGACCATCAAGCATCCCGGCCCCGGCGGCCTGCGCCTGCGCCACGTGCCGCTGGACATGAGTTTCGCCGAAGCGTTCGGCGTGCAGCAGCGCGATGCGTACGAGCGGCTGTTGCTGGACGTGGTTCGCGGCAATCCCACCCTGTTCATGCGCCGCGACGAAGTGGAGGCGGCATGGCGCTGGGCCGACCCGATCCTCGCCGCATGGGGCGCCAGCGGTGAGTCGCCGCGGCCGTATGCCGCCGGCAGCTGGGGACCGAGTGCCGCGGTGGCGCTGATCGAGCGCGATGGACGCACCTGGCATGACGACAGTGAATAAGCCGCATTTTTACCGCTGCTTCACCCGATCGTTCCGACGCATGCCGCACGCTCCATTCCCCCTTCCGACCGCGCGCGCTGGCCGCTGACCGCCTGCGCACATGACCGTCATGCCCACTCCGTCGAACGCCAACACACGCCACTTCGCCGACCATGATGCCCAGGCCAGGGCACTGGCCGGGCAGGTCGCCGGAAATCTGCGCAGCGCGCTGGCCGCGCGTGGCCATGCCGTGCTCGCCGTCTCCGGCGGCAGCACGCCGAAGGGTTTCTTTGCGCATCTCGCACGCGAACCGCTGGACTGGGCGAATGTGCAGGTAACCCTGGTCGACGAACGCTGGGTGCCTGACAGCGACGAGCGCTCCAATGCACGGCTGGTGAAATCACTGTTGCTGCAGCATGCGGCCAGCGCGGCGTCCTTCATCCCCCTGTACACCGGCGCGGCGACACCGGAGGCCGGACAGGCCGAGGCCACCGCGCGTATCGATGCGCTGCCGCGGCCATTCGACGTCGTCGTGCTGGGGATGGGCGACGACGCTCACACCGCATCGTTCTTTCCCGGCGGCGACCATCTGGCCGACGCACTCGATCCGGAGGGTCATGCCCGCGTAGTGTCGATGCGCGCACCGGCTGCCGGCGAACCCCGCATCACGCTCACCCTGCCGGCCCTGCTGGATACCCGTGCGTTGTATCTGCTGGTCAGCGGCGAGAAGAAACGCGTACTGCTGGACAACATCCGGCTCGGTCTGGATGCGGCTCGCGACTACCCGGTGCGTGCCGTGCTGACCCAGCAGCGCGTGCCGGCGGCGGTCTACTGGTGCCCGTGATGCGCCGGTCCCGAACCCCTGACTGTCCATGCCGCGCCACCGGGTGCGGACGTTATACCCCGGAGTTATCGCATGACTGACCTGCATCCCGTTGTTGCCGAAGTCACCGACCGCCTGCGCGAGCGCAGCCGTGAAACGCGTGCCGCCTATCTGCATCGCATTGACGCCGTCGATCGCAATGGGCCACAGCGCGAGCATCTGTCCTGCGGCAATCTCGCCCATGGCTTTGCCGCCTGCGGCAGCGCGGACAAGGATGCGCTGCGCAACGGCCGGCGCGCCAACCTGGCCATCGTCACCGCCTACAACGACATGCTCTCGGCGCATCAGCCGTACGAGCGCTATCCCGCCCTGATCCGCGGCATCGCCCGCGACAACGGCTTCACCGCGCAGGTCGCCGGCGGCGTGCCGGCGATGTGCGACGGCGTGACCCAAGGTCAGCCCGGCATGCAGCTGTCGCTGTTCTCGCGCGACCTGGTGGCGATGGCCACGGCGGTGGCACTGTCGCACGACATGTTCGACGGCGCGCTGTATCTGGGCATCTGCGACAAGATCGTGCCGGGCCTGTTGATCGGCGCGTTGAGCTTCGGCCACCTGCCCGGCGCCTTCGTGCCGTCCGGGCCGATGCCCAGCGGCATCTCCAACGAGCAGAAGTCCAAGGTGCGCCAGGCATGGGCCGACGGCAAGGCGAGCAAGGCGGAGCTGATGGAAGTGGAGGCCGCTTCGTACCACGCGCCGGGCACCTGCACGTTCTACGGCACCGCCAACTCCAACCAGATGCTGATGGAGATCATGGGCCTGCACCTGCCCGGTGCCAGCTTCGAGGCACCCGACACACCGCTGCGCGACGCGCTCACCGCCGAGGCGGTGCGCCGCGTCGCCGGGTTCAGCGCGCTGGGCGGAAACTATCTGCCGGTCGGCCACATCATCGACGAGCGCGCGATCATCAACGGCGTGATCGGCCTGCACGCCACCGGCGGTTCCACCAATCACCTGCTGCACCTGGTGGCGATCGCCCACGCGGCCGGCATCCAGTTGCGCTGGGACGATTTCGACGCGCTGTCCGGGGTGATCCCGCTGCTGGCGCGGGTGTACCCGAACGGCTATGCCGACGTGAACCAGTTCCACCAGGCCGGCGGCATGGCCTTCCTGATCGACCAGCTGCTCGGCGCCGGCCTGCTGCATGGCGACGTGAAGACCGTCTTCGGCACCGGCATGGGCGGCTATGCCCAGCTGCCTCGGCTGGACGACGCCGGCACGCTGCACTGGGTGCCGGTGGCGAAGCAGAGCGGCAACCGCGGCGTGCTGCGCGGCGCCGACGAGCCGTTCCGCGCCGATGGCGGCCTGCGCATGCTCGAGGGCAATCTTGGCCGTGCGGTGATCAAGGTGTCGTCGGTACCGGACGATCGGCTGCTGATCGAGGCACCGGCGATCGTGTTCCACGACCAGAACGAAGTTGCAGCGGCGTTCAAGCGCGGCGAACTGGACCGCGACTTCGTCGCCGTGGTGCGCTTCCAGGGCCCGCAGGCCAACGGCATGCCCGAGTTGCACAAGCTCACCCCGACGCTGGCGCTGCTGCAGGATCGCGGCCACCGCATCGCCCTGCTCACCGACGGCCGCATGTCCGGCGCTTCCGGCCGCGTGCCGGCGGCGATCCACGTGACGCCGGAAGCGGCCGCCAGCGGTGCCATCGCAAAAGTCCGCGATGGCGACATGATCCGGCTGGATGCAGTGAATGGCCGTCTGGACGTCCTCATGGAAGCCAGCGAACTGGATGCCCGCCTGCCGCACTTGATCGATCTTTCATCGGAGCACAGCGGCATGGGTCGCGAGTTGTTCGGCCTTTTCCGGCAGGCGGCCAGCACCGCCGACCTCGGCGCCGGCGTGCTGTAACGCGACTCCGGCGTTCCGCACGCAAGGCATGCCGCCACAGCAACCTTCCACCCAGCGAGTGAGTCATGACCAGCAGCATCGAACACAAGCAGCAGCAAATCGAGGCAACCTTGCGTCTGGCGCCTGTCATCCCGGTGGTGGTGATCGACGACGCGAGGGCCGCGGTGCCGATGGCGCGCGCCCTGGTTGCCGGTGGCATCAGGGCGATCGAGATCACCCTGCGCACTCCGGCTGCACTGGAAGCCGTACGCGCGATCGCCACCGAGGTGGAAGGTGCCACGGTCGGCGTCGGCACCGTGCTGACGACCGGCGATCTTGCCACGGCGCTGCAGGCCGGCGCCCGCTTCGCGGTGTCGCCCGGCGTATCGCCTCGACTGCTTGATGCCGCCGACGACTGCGATCTGCCCCTGCTGCCCGGCGCCGCCACCGCCAGCGAGGCCATGAGCCTGCTCGAACGCGGCTATCGCCACCTGAAATTCTTTCCGGCGGTACCGGCCGGCGGGCACAAGCTGCTCGGCGCATGGGCCGGACCGTTGCCGCAGCTGCGCTTCTGCCCCACCGGCGGCATCAGCCTGGCCACTGCATCGGACTTTCTCGCTCTGCCAAACGTCATCTGCATCGGTGGTTCATGGTTGACCCCTGCCGCCAAGCTCGTCACCGGCGACTGGGCCGGCATCGAATTGCTGGCCCGCGAGGCGGCCGCCTTGCAGGTGACGTGAATCCATGACTTGCATGCAGCCCGGACCCCGGCAGCCTGGCGTCCAGCCCGGCCAGACGCACGCAGTCGATGCGGCAAAACGTCCTGTCGGCCCGGACAGGCCATAGCATGAATATCGGGCCACTGGCCTTCCCCGCAGCCTTGCTGGCGCTGCTGTTTGGCGTCATCGCCGGCATGGCGGCCATCGACTTCCTGGCCAGACGTGGCCATGCCGATGCCGGCAATGCCCTGTATTTCGCGCTTGGCGCCAGCTTGCTTCTCGCACGAATCGGCTACGTCGTGCGCTGGTGGCCGCAATACATGCAGCAACCGTCCAGCATGCTGAACATCCGCGATGGCGGCTTCGATGTCGTCACCGGCATGGTCGCACTGCTGCTGGCAGCAACGTTGATTGGCTGGAAACGAGCCGCATTGCGCCGATCGCTGGCCGTCGGCGTGCTCGTCGGTGTAGCCGCCTGGGCCTTCGGCAACCTTGTCGTGTCCCGGCTGGTCGATGCCGCACATCCGACGCTCCCGGCCGTGGTGTTGCAGGATCTCGATGGTCGCGACGTTGCATTGAGCACAATGCGCGGCCAGCCCAGCGTGATCAACCTGTGGGCAACCTGGTGTGGTCCGTGTCGACGCGAAATGCCGGTACTCGTCGAGGCGCAGCGCAAGATGCCATCGGTGCGCTTCGTATTTGCCGACCAAGGGGAGTCAGCCGCGGTGATCAGGCAATTCCTGCAGGCGCAGGGACTCGCCCCCACGCATGTGCTGCTCGACGAGGGCATGCAACTGACCCAGTTTTACAGCGTGCGCGGCTATCCGACCACCTTGTTTCTCGATGCCCAAGGCCATCTTCGCGACACGCACGTCGGCGAACTATCCCGTGCGGTCCTCGCGGAGCATGTCGCCCGGATCGGACAAGTGCCGACCAGACCCGCCACCGTTCATTAGTCCCCGTGTCTGGAGCGCACGTTGCGTCCGTCTCTGCTCATTGTCTTCGCCGGACGGTTACCGGCAAATGGCGACATGCAGCAGGCAGGCGCCAGAGCAGACGCAAAGAAACGCCTTCCCTGGTAGGGGAAGGCGTTTGGGTGTGAGGTCCCTGGCGGTGACCTACTCTCGCATGGCAAAGCCACACTACCATCGGCGCATGCGCGTTTCACTTCTGAGTTCGGGATGGGATCAGGT
>JAGWNA010000033.1 GCA_028871555.1 Lysobacteraceae bacterium | reverse complement strand
ATCAATCCTTGCAGGTACCACGTGGCCGGCGCCGCCCGATCCGCGTGTCCCAAGGCGGACACGATCGCCTCGCCATACCGCGCAAAGCGTGTTTCAAGACTTGTGCCCATGACCCACCTCCTTGCGTGCTGCTCGAAGATGACCGCATCTTACCAGATTTTAATAACACAGTAGAATTAAGCGCGAAGCGCGAAATCATGTTTTTCGTCATTCCCGCGAAGGCGGGGATCCAGCGCCTTCAGGCGTTTGGAGGCCACGAAAGGCACTGGATCCCCGCTTTCGCGGGGATGACGGCATAGGGTGATTGGCGGTCATGGATCAGACGGCCGACGCGCCGCCATCGACGCGCAGCTCGGCGGCGGTGATGTAGCGGCTCTCGTCGGAGGCCAGGTAAAGCACCGCATAGGCCACGTCGTCGACTTCGCCGAGCCGGCGCAGCGGAATGCCGCGGGTGAGCTTGCGCAGCGCATCGTGCTCGCCCAGCTGCTGGAAGAACGGCTCGACGATGCCGGTGCGGATGAAGGCCGGGTGCACCGAGTTGCTGCGCACGTCGATGCCCTGCCGCGCGCAGTCGATCGCGACCGACTTGCTCAGCGCCGCCACGGCGGCCTTGGCGGTGTTGTAGACGGTGTAGTCCGGATCGACCTTGAACGCGGCCAGCGAGGAGATGTTGACGATCGAGGCCGGCTGGTGCTGCCTGAGCAGCGGCAGCGCATGCTTGCAGCCCAGGTAGACCGCATCGACGTCGACGCCCATGACCCGCGCCCACTCCTTCGGCGTGAGGCTCTCCACGCCGCCGAGCGCGCCGATGCCGGCGTTGTTGACCAGTACCGACAGCCCGCCCATCGCCGCATCCGCCTCGGCCAGCACGCTCTGCCAGCGCTCCTCGTCGCGCACGTTCTGCATGGCGGCCCACGCCACTGCGGCGCCGTGCCCGGCGTTGATCGCGGCGGCCACCTGGCGCACCGCCTCCTCGTCGATATCGGTGAGAAACACCAGCGCGCCATGCCGGGCCAGCATGCGTGCGATGGCGGCGCCGAGGCCGCCGGCGGCACCGGTGATGAACGCCTTCTTGCCGGCGACGCGTTGTGCGGAAACTTCAGTCATCGGTTTGCTCCACGCCTGCATGGCGCATCGGAAAGATCAGACGGACAAGTAGCCGCCGTCGACGTTCAGCACGGCGCCGGTGGTGTAGGAAGATGCAGGCGAAGCGAAGTACAGCGCGGCGCCGGCCATCTCGGACGGCTGCGCCACGCGGCGCATCGGCACGTGCGCCATGGCCTGCTCGAGGATCGCCGGCGTATGCACCAGCACCGAGGCGAACTTGGTGTCGGTCAGCCCCGGCAGCAGCGCATTGCAGCGCACGCCGGACTCGGCGCACTCCACCGCGAACGCCTTGGTCATCGAGATCACCGCCGCCTTGGTGATCGAGTAGATGCCCTGGAAGTGGCCGGGCACCACGCCGTTGACCGAGGCCACGTTGACGATGGAGCCGCCGCCGTGCTTCGCCATCAGCCTGGCGCCGTGGGTGGACATGTAGAAATAGCCGCGGATGTTGACGTCCACGGTTTTCTGGAAGATCGCCGGATCGGTATCCAGGATGCTGCCGAAATACGGGTTGATCGCCGCATTGTTGACGAGGACGTCCAGACGTCCATGCTGCCGTTCGACCGCGGCGAACAGCGCCCCGATCTGCTCCATCTCGCCGATGTGGCAGGCGATCGCCTCGGCCGAACCGCCGGCGGCGACGATCTCGTCGACCACGGTCTGGCAGTCCGCCTGCTTGCGGCTGGAGACGATGGCGTGCGCGCCGTGCGCGGCCAGCAATTTCGCGATCTCGGCGCCGATGCCGCGACTGGCGCCGGTGACGACGGCGGTTTTTCCGGAAAGATCGAACAGGTCGGATGCGGGCATGGGCGTTGTCCTTCGATGCTTGTTCAGTGGTGGAATTCAGCGATGGGTGACGAGGTGGCCGGCATCGGCGTGCTCCAGGTGCGGCCAGCTGTTGTAGCTGACCAGGCTGTGCCGCTGCGCCCCCGTCCGGATGCGGGTCAGCGAGGTGTTGACCAGCGGCCAGCTGAGCGCGAAGGCCTGCCCGGCCGGCGCACCGACCAGCGCGTTGACCATCACCGCGATGGTGCCGCCGGAGGTGAACGCCCAGATCGTGCGCGCGCCGTGCGCGGCCAGTGCCTGCAACCCCTGCAGCGTGGCGGCGCGGAACGCACCCCAGCTGCGGGTGTACTCGCCGTCGAATTCGCCGCTGACCCAGCGTGCGACGGCCGCGGCGAACAGGCGCTGGAAAGCCCGATGCGGGTCGCCAGCCCCGGCCATCTCGGCGCTGAGTTGCGCCGCCGTGGCCAGATCCGGGCGATGCCGCGCCAGGATCTCCTCGTGATCGATTTCGTCGAGGTCGGCCACCATGATCCGCGGCGCCGTCACCGCGGCGGCCGCGACGCACAGGTCGGCCGTCTGCGCGTGCCGCCTGAGCGGCCCCACCGCGATCAGGTCCGGCGCCTGCCCGGCCTGCTTCAGCCATTGGCCGAGCCGCTGCGACTGCAACTCGCCCAGCGGCGAGAGCCGGTCGTAATCGGCGCTGCCGAAGCAGGCCTGGCCGTGACGTATCAGCAGCAGGCTGCCCATCCTCAGAGACTCGACCCGGCAATCAGCCGGCGGCAGCGCTGGCCCATGTAGCCCGCAGCCTGGCCGAAGCCGGCGAATTGCGGGTTGCTGGTCTGGCCCAGCACGAAGCGGCGATGGATCTGCTGGATGATCACCATCAGCCGGAACAGGCCGAACACTTCGTAGAAATCGAAGTTGTCCACGCTCCAGCCGCTGCGCCCGGCGTAATACGCCAGCGCTTCGCGGCGCGTCAACATGCCGGGCACATGCGTGGGCTGGCGGCGGAACGACTGGAACACCGCATCGTCGTCCGCCTGCACCCAGTAGGCCAGCGAGCCGCCCAGATCCATCAGCGGATCGCCCAGCGTGCTCATCTCCCAGTCCAGCACGCCCACGATGTCCAGCGGACGGGCCGGATCCAGCACCACGTTGTCGAAGCGGTAGTCGTTGTGGATCACGCAGATCGCCGTCTCGCGCGGCGGCTGCTTCGCGGCGAGCCAGGCCAGCACGTCTTCGCACGGATCGGTGTCGGCGGTCTTCGCCTGCCGCCAGCGTTCGCTCCAGCCTGCGACCTGGCGCGCGATGTAGCCCTCGCCCTTGCCGAGGCCGGCCAGTTCCGGCAGCGACGCATCGACCCGGTGCAGTTCCACCAGCCGGTCGATGAAGCCCAGGCACAGCCGGCGCACGCCGGCCTCGTCCAGCCCCAGATCGCCGGGCAGGTCGCGCCGCAGGATGATCCCGCGCAGCCGCTCCATCACGTAGAAATCGTGGCCGAGCACGGCATGGTCGTCGCAACGCGCCAGGATCGCCGGCACATGCGGGTAATGCGGCTTCAGCGCCGCCATGACGTGCGCCTCGCGCAGCATGTCGTGTGCGGACTTCGCCTTCACGCCCGCGGGCGGACGGCGCAGCACCAGCTCGCGCTCGCCGTAGCCGACCAGGTAAGTGAGGTTGGAGGCGCCGCCGGGAAACTGCCGGATCACGGGCACGCCGTGCAGACCGGCAACGTGCCGTTTCAGGAAGGCATCGACCCGCGCGACATCGAGCCGGTCCTCCTCGCGCACCTCGCGCGCCTGGTCCAGCGCCGCCGTCATGTGGCCGCTCCCGCAGCGGCGGCGGCCATCTGCGCGCGGACTTCGCGCTTGGCGATCAGGCCGCGGTGCACTTCGTCCGGGCCGTCGGCCAGGCGCAGCACGCGCGCATGGGCGTACAGCGCCACCAGCGCAAAATCATCCGAGACGCCCGCGCCGCCGTGGATCTGGATCGCCGCGTCGACCGCCTTCTGCGCCACCGCCGGCGCGACCACCTTGATCTGCGAGATCTCGCTGATGGCCGCCTTCACGCCCTGGGTGTCGATCAGCCAGGCCGCCTTCAGCGTGAGCAGGCGCGCCTGCTCGATCGCCATGCGCAGGTCGGCGACGATGTCCGCGTTGCCGCCGAGCTTGATCAGCGGCTTGCCGAACGCGGTGCGCGTGGTGGCGCGCGCGCACAGCAGCGCCAGCGCGCGCTCGGCCACGCCGACCGCGCGCATGCAGTGATGGATGCGCCCGGGCCCGAGCCGCCCCTGGGCGATTTCGAAACCACGCCCGGTGCCCAGGATCACATGGTCCAGCGGCAACCGCACGTCGGTGAAGCTGACTTCGCCGTGGCCGGAAGGCTCGTCGTAATCGTGGAACACCGGCAGCATGCGCTCCACTTTCACGCCGGGCGCATCCAGCGGGCACAGCACCATCGAGTGGCGCTGGTGCACCGGGGCGTCCGGATGGCTCAGGCCCATGAAGATCACGAAACGGCAGTGCGGATGGCCGATGCCGGTCGACCACCACTTGCGCCCGTTGAGCACGACCCGGTCCCCCTCGATGGTGGCGGTAGCCTGCATGTTGGTGGCATCGGAGGAAGCCACCGCCGGCTCGGTCATGCAGAACGCCGAGCGGATCTCCCCCGCCAGCAGCGGCGTCAGCCAGCGTGCCTGCTGCGCGGCCGAGCCATAGCGCAGCAGCACTTCCATGTTGCCGGTATCCGGCGCATTGCAGTTGAACACCTCCGGGGCAATGAACGAGTGGCCCATGAGCTCGGCCAGCGGCGCGTACTCCGCGTTGCTCAGTCCCGCGCCGTGCCCGGCCTCGGGCAGGAACAGGTTCCACAGGCCCACGGCGCGCGCCTTCGCCTTCAGCGCTTCCATCACCGGCGGCTGGCGCCATTGCCGCCAGTCGGCAGCACCGCTGAGTTGGGCCGTGTACACATGCTCGGCCGGCACGACTTCGTCGCGCATGAACCGGCCGAGGCGCTCGATCAGCGCCCGTGCGCGTTCGGAGTGGGCGAAATCCATCGGCTGCTCTCCTTGGGCTGCCAGCAACCCGCCGGCGGCGTGACCGCCAGCCTACGCCGATCGTCTTCCATCGGTAAAATGAATAGGTTTTATATCCAGCTATCAGTGTGGATAATATGTAAAATCTACCGTGTTATAGAGCGCACCCTGTGCGCGAAAACCGCCGCGTGTAGGAGCGCACCCTGTGCGCGAAGCTCTTTGCCGACGCTCGAACAAAAGCATTCGCGCACAGGGTGCGCTCCTACACGAGTACCGCCATGAACCGTCCCGGCCTGCGCATGGATCTGAACCTGTTCCGGGTGCTGGATGCGATCTACACCCACGGCGGCATCAGTGCCGCGGCGCGCGCGCTGCACCTGACGCAGCCGGCGATCACCCACTCGTTGAACCGCCTGCGCGAATTGTTCGGCGATCCGCTGTTCGTGCGCCAGGGCAACCGGGTCGTTCCCACCGACAAGGCGCGTACCGTGATGGCCGAGGTGCAACTGCACCTGAAAGGCCTGCAGGCCACCACCCGGATGCAATCGGCGTTCCGTGCCGCCGAACTGGATCGGCAATTCAGCGTCGGCTTTCGCGACGTGCTGGAGTCCATCGCGTTTCCGCCGCTGCTGGCACGGATCGAGAAGCTCGCCCCCAAGGTGCGGCTGGTCAGCCGGCGCATCGCCGCCGGCGAAGTGGAGCGCGAACTCGGCGCGGGCACGATCGATCTGGTGATCGACCGGCGCCTGCCCGCCGGCCCGCGCCTGACCAGCGAACACCTGCTGGACGAATCGCTGGTGGTGGTGATGCGCCGCAAGCATCCGCTGGCGGCCGGCACGCTGCGCAGGAGCGACTACCTCAATGCGCGGCACGTCGCCGTATCGCAATTGGGCGAAGCGGCGCCGCTCGACGTGCTGCTGGCCCAGGACGGCCGCTCGCGCGAAATCCGGCTGGTCTGCCAGCATTATTTTTCGGCCTGCCAGGTGGCCGCCGCGACCGACCTGCTGCTGACCATGCCGCGCTCCTGCGCCACCGGCTTTTCGCAACTGCTGCCGATCGCCACCCAACCGCTGCCGATCAAGCTCAAGCCGATCCCGATACTCGCCTACTGGCACCAGTCAAAAAACAATGACCGCGCCCACGAATGGTTCCGCCGTCTGCTGATCGAGGCGATCGGCGCGGCGCCGGAATTCCGGGTATCGACAGCACATTGAATGCGCGGGCGTGGCATGTGTAAACTCGTCGGCAGGCGCCGGCCGGGAACGGCCGGCGCCTGCCGGATGATCCAAGAATCCGGCTGCAGTCCATGCGAAGCCAGTACCCGGAACGGCTCAAAGGTTTCAGCTGCAACGGCATCGAACCTGCCCGGACACCGGTCAAGCATGTGGCGCCTGCCTGCGATCAAGGCAGCAGGCCGCCGCAACGGGGGCGCGCCAAAAATTTATTTTATTTGGCGTGAATCTTTTAGGCGCGGGTGCATCTCTAATAGCCCGGAGACCATGCGTCTCTTTACCAAATCCGACATCTCACTCTGGAGAACACAATGAAAACCTCTTTGAAGTTGGCCTCGCTGGCCGCCCTGACCGCTGCCATCGTTGCGCTGCCCGCCGCGGCAACCAGCATGGGTGCGGGCCAGGCCAAGTGCCAGCCGGCGGCGAGCATGGCCAAGTGTGGCGGCAAGTGCGCCAGCAAGTGCGCCCCGAAGAAGCACCACGTGAAGCACCACACCATGAAGCACCACATGAAGGCCAAGTGCGGCGCCAGCAAGTGCGCCCCGAAGTGCGGACCGAAGTGCGGCGCCAAGTAACAAAATGACAGCAGCGTCTGGTCGGCGGTCATCGAACTCGGCCGCACGCCGAACGAGGTCCGCCGGCCAGCGCTTGATCGACACCTATACGGCACTTGCCGCCCGCGGCGAGCACCTGCTGCACAACCTGCTCGACGGGCAGGTGCCGCATCAATGGCAGCATTATCCCGAAGACGATGCGATCGACCGCGACCGCGGCTATCAGTGGTTCTACCACTCGCACTCGCCGGAGGATCGCCCCGATGCCGCCGAACACGGCCACTTCCACCTGTTCGCCCGCCGCTCGCTGTGGTCGCGGCGCCTGCAGTCGAAGGTCGAGCGGGACTTCGCGGACCTGACGGGTCACCCGGACAACCACGTCGCCACCCGGCACCTGCTGACCATCGGGATGGATCCGAAGGGACTTCCGGTCAGCCTGTTCACCGTCAACAGCTGGGTCACCGGCGACCTGATGCTGAGCGCAGCCGGTACCGAGCGGATCCTCGCCGACATGCGCCTGCGTACCGGCCATCGCACCATCGACACCGTGCTGGAGTGTGTCGTCGCGCTGTGCATGGACGAGATCCGCGCGCTGCTAGCCGAGCGGGACGCGGCCTTGTCCGCCAGGGACAAACGCACGGTGCTGGCGGATACCCAGCTCGAAGTTCTCTCCTTCCGCGACATCTCGCTCGACGAAAAGCTCGGCGCGTAGCGCCATCCGGCCCGGTGGCGATGCCGCACCGCCGTCGGGCAGCCGGATCGCCCGCAGCGCTGGCAGCTTCCGCGCAAGACCCGGTGTCCGGCAGGCTCGGGGCCGGCTTTCCCGCTGCCGGCTGCACGCACCTCAGCCCAGCAACCGTTCGCACACCGATCGATACAGCGCCGGCAGCCGTTCGAGATCCTGCACGGCCACGCACTCGTCCACCTTGTGGATGGTGGCATTGACCGGGCCGATTTCCACCACCTCGGCACCGAGCGGCGCGATGAAGCGGCCGTCGGAGGTGCCGCCGCCGGTGCTTTGCTCGGGGTCGAGGCCGCAGAGATCGCGGCACACCGCCACCACCGTCTCGCGCAGCACCCCGCCCGGCGGGGTCAGGAACGGCTGGCCGGAAAGGTTCCAGTCCAGCGTGAAGTCCAGCCCATGCCGGCGCAGGATCGCCCCGGTGCGCGCACGCAGCTCCTCGGCGGTGCTGGCCGTGCCGTAGCGGAAGTTGACCAGCGCGCTCAGCGTGCCGGGGATGACATTGTTGGCCCCGGTGCCGGCGTTGAGGTTGGAGACCTGGAACGAGGTCGGCGGAAAATCGCCGTTGCCCTCGTCCCATCGCTCGGCGGCAAGCTCCGCCAGTGCCGGCGCGAAGGCATGGATCGGATTGAGCGCCTTTTCCGGATACGCCACGTGACCCTGCACGCCGTGCACCGCCAGCGTGCCGGAAAGCGAGCCGCGCCGGCCGACGCGGATCAGGTCGCCAAGTTTTTCCCGGGACGACGGCTCGCCTACCACGCACCAGTCGATGCGTTCCCCGCCGGCACGCAAGTGCTCGGCCACACGGCGCACGCCGTCGAGGTTGTCCGGTCCCTCTTCGTCACTGGTGAGCAGCAGGCCGACCCGGCCGCGATGGCCGGGGTGCGCCGCCGCGAACTGCTCCAGCGCCACCACCATCGCCGCCACCGAGCCCTTCATGTCGGCGGCACCGCGGCCGTAAAGGTGGGGAGTGCGGCCATGGATGGCCGCTTTCTGGTTCCCGCGATCAGGACGATCGCAAAAACAATCGCCGTCGCGGACGGTCGGCTCGAACGGCGGGCTGCGCCACGTCGTCTCCGGCCCGGTGGGCACCACGTCGGTATGGCCCAGAAAGACCAGCGTCGGCCCGCCGCCGGGTTCGTTGCTGCGGCCATGCGTGGCCCACAGGTTGTCCACCTCGCCGTAGCGCAGATGCTCGATGCGGAAACCGGCGCGTGCCAGACGTTCGCCGATCAGCGGCAGGCAGCCGGCATCCTCGGGCGTCAGCGAACGGCGCCGGATCAGGTCACAGGTGAGGTCGAGCACATCGGACATGACGGGTTGTGTCTCAGCAGATCGCGGGCTTATTTGCCGAACAGCTTCTTGAAGCCGTTGTCGGTGAAGCCCACGCTCACCGCGCCATCGGGCTGCACCACCACCGGACGGCGGATCAGTGCGGGGTATTCCTTCAGCAGCAGCGTCCACTCCGGATCGCTGCCCGGGTTCTTGCGCTGCGGCAGCAGGTTGCGCCAGGTGGTGGAGGATTTGTTGACCAGCTTTTCCCAGCCGCCGAGCCGCTGCGCCCAGGCCTTCAGCGTGGCCGCCGGCACCGGGTTGGCACGGTAGTCGACGAAATCGTGGGCGACCTCGAAACGGGCCAGCCAGTTGCGCGCCTTGCGGCAGGTGTCGCAGGCAGGCAGGCCGTAGATGACAAGCTCGGTCATGCGGATTTTCCGTAGGAGCCCACCCTGTGGGCGAAAACATGCTGCGCTGTAACCCATGATCGCGCACAAGGTGCGCTCCAACAAAGCTCGACGCAATCGTGCACGCGGTGCGCGCCTACACGGCGCGCAGCAGCTCGTTGATGCCGGTCTTGCTGCGGGTCTTCTCGTCGACCTGCTTGACGATGATCGCCGCGTACAGGCTGTGGCTGCCGTCCTTGGCCGGCAGGCTGCCGGCCACCACCACGCTGCCGGCGGGGATGCGGCCGTAGCCGACCTCGCCGGTGGCGCGGTTGTAGATGCGGGTGGACTGGCCCAGGAACACGCCCATGCCGATCACGCTGCCGCGTTCGACGATGACGCCTTCGACCACTTCGGAGCGCGCGCCGATGAAGCAGTTGTCCTCGATGATGGTGGGGTTGGCCTGCAGCGGTTCCAGCACGCCGCCGATGCCGACGCCGCCGGACAAGTGCACGCCCGCGCCGATCTGTGCGCAGGAACCGACCGTGGCCCAGGTGTCGACCATCGTGCCCGCACCGACATGGGCGCCGATGTTGACGTAGCTGGGCATCAGCACCGCGTCTTTCGCGATGTGCGCGCCGCGGCGCACCAGCGCGCCCGGCACCACCCGCGCGCCCAGCTCCTGCAGTTCGCGATCGTTGCCGTGGGCGAAGCGCAGCGGCACCTTGTCGAACGCCAGCGCCGAACCGCCGTCGACGACCTGGTTGGCGCTGAGGCGGAAGTACAGCAGCACCGCCTTCTTGATCCACTGGTTCACCGTCCAGCCACCGTGCCCGTCCGGTTCGGCGACGCGGCACTCGCCGGATTCGAGCAGGTCCAGCAGCTTGTGGATGGCGGGCCGCAGACGGGTCTCGATCTCGGCCGAGCCGAGTTCGTGGCGACGCTCGAAGGCGTCGTTGATCAGGGTTTCAATGGATTGCATGAGCTGGCTTCACCAGGAGTCGGATACCGCTGGTCGCGATGGCCACGGCGGCATGCTGACCATGCTGCCGCGTAACGAACTGCCAAGAATACATGCAATGGGGGTGACGGCTTTTGCGCGAACCGGCCGGTCGAAGACCGGCCGGTCGCCTGCTTTCACGGCAGGTGGTGCGACTCCGCCAACGCGCCATGCTGCTGCTTGCCCGTTGCCGGCACGCTGACCGCCTTCATGCCGGCGGCGAGCAGTTGCTGATTGAACCGGGGCAGATCCATGGCGCGGATCGTGCGCCATTGCTGCAATGCCTTGTCGGCATTCGCCTGGTATTCGGCATAGGCCTGCCGCTGACCGTCGGTGGGAGCGCTGTCGGCACCCTCGACGTCGGTGGCGATGCCGGTCAACGTGTCGTTGATCGCACGCAGGTTCGCGGTCGCCTCGCCGCTGCCGCTGACCAGCGGATCGGTCCGGCGGCGCAGCGCCTCGACCGCGGCCAGCAGCGCCTGGTGCACGGCGCCGGTATCGGCATTGCGGCCCAGCGTCTGCTCGCGGGCATCCAGTTGCTCGCGCACCGCGTGGATCTCCACGTAACCCTGCCAGACGCGCTGCAAGGTGGCGCCGATGTCGCGCGAGAACGCGAGCCCGGCGGCCAGCGCGGCGGGATCGGCATGCACCCGCGGGTCCATCGTCAGCCGCAGCGGGGCGCGGTACGACTTGCCGTCCACGTGCAGCACCAGCCGATAGTCGCCCGGCAGCGCCAGCGGCCCCTCCGGCGTCACCGGCGTGTCCGAATCCCAGGTGGCGGCGATGCTGTAGCCGTACTTCAGCGCCTGCGGCCGCGGGTAGCGCAGGTTCCACACGAAGCGGTGCGCGCCCGCAGCAGCCGACAACGGCACACCGGGACGCAGCCAGCCCCTGGCGAAGTAGCGGTCGGCGTCGAGTTCGGCCGGCCGGTCGGCGCTGGAGAAATGGCGCACCAGTTGTCCCTTGCCGTCCAGGATGTCCAGCGTCACCGGACCTTTCGCGGCGGCGGCGAGATGGTAGTCGATCACCGCACCGGCCGGCGGATTCTGGCCCAGCGGGGTTTCCGGCGGCAGCGGGGTGTCCTTGTTCTCGTTGGCGCGCACGCGCACGGCCGGTGCCGGCGTGAACAGGTAAGCCGGGGCGCGCGCGATCGCGGCGCTGGCCTGGCGCAACGGGGTGACGTCGTCGAGGATCCAGATCGCCCGACCCTGGGTGGCGGCGATCAGGTCGTTGCCGTGTACCAGCAGATCGCGCACCCATGCGGTGGGCAGGTTGCGCTGCAGCGACTGCCAGTGCGCGCCGTCGTCGAAGGAGACGAACACGCCCCGGTCGGTGCCGGCGTAGAGCAGCCCTGCCCGCACCGGATCGGCACGCACCACCGCGACGAAACTGCCCTTCGGCAGGCCGGCGGAGATGTCGGTCCAGGTGGCGCCATAGTCGTGCGTGCGCCACACGTGCGGGCTGAAATCATCCTCGCGGTGCGTGTCCACGGCCGCATAGGCGGTGCCCGGCTGCAGCGCGGAGGCATCCAGCGTGCTGATCCTGGCCCACGCGGGCAGACCCTTCGGGGTCACGTTTTCCCAGTGCTTGCCGCCATCGCGGGTGAGCTGGACCAGACCGTCGTCGGTGCCGACCCAGATCTCGTCGTTGTCCAGCGGCGAGGGGGCGATGGCATAGATCACGCCGTAGCCGCAGGCGCGTGCCTGCGGCAAGGTCGGGTTGCCGCCGCAGTTTTTCGCGCCACCGGTCCTGCCGTTCAAGTCAGGGCTGATGATGTCCCAGTGCTGGCCCTGATCGGTCGTGCGGAACAACACCTGCGCGCCCATGTAAAGCGCATACGGCGGCCTGGCCGCAAACGCGATCGGGGTGATCCAGGTGTAGTGGTACTTGTAATCGGTGGGACGCTCGCCGTAGCTGTTGACCGGCCACGGCGTGACGTTCTGCACCACGCCGGTGTGCCGGTTCCAGCGCGACACGCGGCCGCCCAGGCCGGAGCCGAACACGATGTCCGGGTCGGCCGGATCGGGCAGGTCGTAATCGCGCTCGTCACCGCCGACCGGACGCCAGTCGCGGAAGGAGATCGAGCCGTAGTCGCTGCGGCTGGCGATGCCCACCGTGCCCGAATCCTGCTGGCCGGAATAGACCCAGTACGGGAACCGGTTGTCGGCGGCCAGGTGATAGAACTGCCCGGTCGGCTGGTTGTACCAGCTGCCCCAGGTCTGCCCGCCGTTGAGCGTGACCACCGCGCCCTGGTCGCTGGTGGTGATCATCCGCCGGGGGTCGCTCGGGTTGATCCACAGGTAATGGTAGTCGTCGCCGCCGGGCGCACCCTTGAACACGTGCCAGGTCTTGCCGCCGTCGTCGGAGCGGCGAATCGACTGGCCGGCCGAATAGAGGCGGTCGCGGTTGCCCGGATCCGCGGTGATGCGGCTGAAATAGTCGTTCTCCAGCCAGCCCTGCTGGCTGACCAGCTGCCAGCTGGCGCCGCCGTCATCGGAGCGGTACAGCCCGCCCTGGTCCTTCGAGGCGGCATGCGGAACGTTGCCGCTGTTGGGTGCCGCGTTGATCACCGCATAGACCCGGCCGCCGCCGGCGGTGGCGATGCCGATGCGGCCCAGCGAACCGCCCGGCCAGCCGTGGCCGCTGACCCGCTGCCAGCTGATGCCGCCGTCGCCGGAACGATACAGCCCGCTGCCCGGCCCCGCGTTCGGCTGGAAATACGACAGCCACGGATAGTTGCGCACCTGCCACGCCGCCGCGTAGACGATCTGCGGATTGGCCGGGTCGGCCGCCAGATCCACCACGCCGGTGTCGGCATCGATGAACAGCGTCTGCTTCCAGGTCCTGCCGCCGTCGGTGGAACGGAACACGCCGCGTTCGCGGTTCGGTCCGAAGTAGTGGCCGAGCGCACCGACCAGCACGGTATCCGGATGCTGCGGGTCGACCAGGATCTTGCCGATGTGCCGGCTGTCGGCCAGCCCCACGTGCCGCCAGTGCCGGCCGGCATCGTCCGAGCGGTACACGCCGTTGCCGGCTGCCACGTCGTAACGCGCGGCGACCTGGCCGGTACCGGCATAGATCACGTCGGGGTCGGACGGCGCCACCGCCAGCGCGCCCACGGACGAGGCCGGCTGCCGGTCGAACAGCGAGTGCCAGGTGCGCCCCGCGTCGTCGGTCTTCCACACCCCGCCGCCGGCCGTGCCGATGTAGAACGTCTGCGGCCGCGACGGCACGCCCACGCCCATCGTGGCCCAGCCGCCGCGGAACGGCCCGAGCTGGCGCCATTGCAGTGCACCGGCCACGCTGGCAGGCACTGGCGATTCGGCGGCGAGGATCGGGGTCGAGGCCAGCCACGACAGGCCGACGAAGGCAGCGAAAGAACGGATGGCATGACGGATCGGCATGGGCTACCTGCAAGGAGTGAAAGGCAATCAGTGCGTGAAGATACTACCGCCTCGTGCCGGCGCGCTTGCCCGCGACCGGGTTCCGCACCGTGCCGCCGATCCGCCGTGCGCGCTCACGTCGTCGACAGCGCCCACTGCGCCGCCTTGCGCGCGTGGATGCTGGTGGTATCGAACAGGGGCACGTCCGCATCGCCGCGATCGACCAGCAGCGCTATCTCGGTACAGCCCAGAATGATCGCCTGGGCGCCCTGCGCCGCGAGCCGCGCCATCACGCCGCGATAGGCGGCACGGGAATCCGGCACGATCCTGCCCAGACACAGTTCGTCGTAGATCACCCGATGCACCAGTGCGCGGTCCTCGGCATCCGGTATCAGCACGCGCAGTCCGTGACGCGTCTGCAGCCGCTCGCGGTAGAACGCCTGCTCCATGGTGAAGCGCGTACCCAGCAGGCCGGCAGTGGCAAATCCGGCCTGGTGGATTTCGTCGGCCGTGGCGTCGGCGATGTGCAGCAGCGGGATGCCGACCGCATCTTCGATGGCGGATGCCACCTTGTGCATGGTGTTCGTGCAGAGCACCAGGAAATCCGCGCCGGCCGATTGCAGCGAACGCGCCGCCGCGGCCAGCAACCCGCCGGCGGCGCCCCAGTCGCCGGCATCCTGCAGACGCTCGATCTCATGGAAGTCGACGCTGTAGAGCATCAACTTTGCGCTGTGCAGCCCGCCCAGCTGCGCCTTGATCGATTCATTGATCTGGCGGTAGTACGACACGGTCGACTCCCAGCTCATGCCGCCGATGAGGCCGATCACTTTCATGGACGCTCCTTTACTGATCCGTTCTGAAAAATCGCGGATGACCGTGCTGCCGATACGGCCTCAATGAAACTGATCGCTGGCCGGCACCCATGAGCTGGACGAGGCGGCCGGCAACCGTGATGGCGCAATCGACGGGCGGATCGAAGGCGAACCCTCGCAACCCGGCGGCAACGGGCCTCCCGCGACGCGGGCGGTGGCGCATTCGACGCTGTTGTCCAGTTCGATCGGCGTCACCGCTGCCGGCGCGGCCACGCTGGCCGGGGTGGTCGGCGCCAGCGGCCTGGCAGGCGGCAGATCCATCTGATCGTAGACTTTTTGCGCAACCGGCGTGGGCGGCGGATCGGGATTGCCGCAGCTGAACAGGGCCATCGGCAGCAACGGGTGCAGTGCGCACCCGACACGCACGCCGCGCGGCAAGTGGAAGGTGTGCTTGATGGTGGTTTTTTCCACCGCGTGACGCAATGCGGTGTCGACCGAACTCTCGCCGTCCGGCGTCCAGTCCGGGTCGAAGCGGGTCGGCCGGTAGCCGATGTCCGGCGCGCCGTGATCCATGATCTGGGTATCACCGTGCGGCTTCAGCTGCACATAGCCACCCGACGCACCATGCAACGCGCCCTGCACGGCACCGGGCTGGTTGCCGCCGACTTTGCCGGGGCTCGCGTGCTTGCCGCTGCCCTGCGCTGACGCTGACGCCGGTGCCTGGGCAGTGCCGTGGCCGGCGGCGGGTTCCGCTGCGGCGGTCACGCCGTTGGGCTCACCCGGTGTGGCGCTGTCGCTGCCCAGCGGCGTGGCGTTCGGTGCGGTGCTGACATCGCGTGCACCGCTCTGCCGGGTGGAATCGGCCTGCTGCGGACTGCCGATGGCCGCGGACTGTTCTGCCTTGGCAGGTGCCGGCGATGCCGCTGCCGGCAGGGCCGCCGCAGGGGGCACTGCCACGCTCGCCGCCGTGGCCACGTTCGCCGCCGTGGCGCTCGATGGCGGCAGTTCCACCGCCACCGGCGGCTGGATCGCCGGCGTCGGCAGCTTGGCCGCCGCATCGATCTTGACGGCCGGCGCGTGAAGTTCGACTTGCGCTGACGCCACCGTCGGCACCGGCACCGGCACCGGCGGCGCTTCGCTGGCCGGGATGGCCGTTGCCTGCAACTGCGGCAGATCGGACGGTGCGCCGGATGCCGGCACCTTCAACGGCGCCACTTGCAGGTTCACCGTCGGAGCCGGTGGTGCCGGCAACGAAATCGGTGGCTGCTCGGGTTCCGGCGCCGCGACCGCAATCTGCGTGCGGATCGGTGTCAGCTGGCGTGGCGCGCCGACCGGAGGCACGGCCACATTCGACGGGATGACCGGGATGTCCACCGTGGGCAGCGTCTGCGCCGGCACCTGCGTCAACGTCATCGAGGTGGGCGGCAACTGCGGACGATTGCCTTCCAGTTGCGGTTTGCGCACCGGCTCGGGCTGGAATTTCGGCGGCATCGGCGGCAGCAACGCGGGGATGGCCAGCTTCACGGTCGGCGGCTGCTCGGCCAATGGGATCGATGGCAACGTCGGCGGCGGCACGCTCGACGGCGGCCTGGCTGCCGCGATCGATGCGCGCCTGGGCACCCGCGGCTGCGCCGGCAACGCGCGCACGGCGGATGCCGGCACCTGCGGCATCGCGGCTTGCGCTGTCGCCACCGCAGGCGCCTGCCGGCGGGTCGCCGCCAGCTGGCTGGCGCGGCCCTGATGCCGTGGCCCCAGTTCCTTCGGCGGCGTGCCGCGCACCGGCGGCGGCGGTGGCGGCTCGGGCTTTTCGATCAGGCGTATCTGCATGAATTGCCGCTTCGGCTCAGGCCGCTGCGTGACCACATAGGCAGGACCAAGCACGAAGCTGAGCAGGAACAACACATGCAGCAGCAGCGAGCCGACTGCCGCGGCCAGGCGCAGGCCGCGTTCGCGCGGTCGCTGGCGGTTGCGCCGGCGATACACGATCGACCGGCTGGCGGCCGCCAGCGGCGAATCGAGCATGATCCGCGCAGGATGGCCCGCAGGATAGCGGGCAGCAGGATGACCCGGTGGCAACGATGACATGCCGCCAGTGTAATGGGCGCCGACCGGGCCCTGCGTGACGGATCAGGGGTGCTGGACGGCGCCCGCCCTGCGCGTGCGCAGTTCGGCATCGACCGAGCGCTCGGGCGTGTCGACCGGGCACCCCGGTGCCAGCGGCCGACCGGCGCGGTACATCGCGATGCAGGCCTCCGCGCCCGGTGGCGCCGGCGCATGGGGATCGGTCGCCAGCGGCCTGGCCGGCGCCATGCTCAACCGTTCATCGCCATCCTTCGCCGAGGGTGGCGCGGGAGGGTTGATGCAGTTCGGGATGGGAATGCCCAGCACCGTGGTGCATTTCAGATGGATGCCGCGCGGCAGGTCGACCGCGGTCGATTTCACCACGGCCTCGACCACATGCCGCACTGCCGCGCCGCCGAGGGTTTCGTCCGGCGGCGGGAAATACTGCTCGAACCGCGTGGCGCGGTATTTGACCGGATCGCTGTGGCGCATGATCCGCGTATCGCCGGCCAGCGCCGGGGATCCGGGCTCCGGCGCACTGGCCGCCTGTGCCGGCAATAGCGGCTGGCCATCGCGGTCGTACAGTCGCAGCACCCGGACCGGCCTGGGTGCGGGCAACTGCACGGTCATCGCATCGGCGGCGGCCGGCTCGTGGACCCGGATCACCGGCGCCGGCGGTGATGGCGCCGGCGGTGGCCGCACGGCCGGTACCGGCCTGACCGTTGCCGCCGGTGCGCTGGCGACGAAGCGCAGCCGCATCGGCTGGTCCAGCCGCAGATGCACCACGCTCGATACGATCGGCGGGCGCATTTCGTGCCAGATCAGCAGCACGAACAGTCCATGCAGCAAAACCACCAGCGCCAGCGCCAGCCACCGCTGCCGGCGATCCGGCGGCGGCTTGCGCCCGTGCAACCGCCACAGCAGGGTCCGCGTCGCGGCATCCAGCGGCATCAACCCGCGCGCCGGCGGATCCTGCCGCGGCGATGTCCATCGATGATGTTCGAGCTTGGATGGCTGAGCGATGACGATGTCTCGACAGGGTACGGACCGCTGCACGCAGGATGGGACGCCACACGGCAACCCGGCGGCCACACCGGCGGCTTCGTGCCGGAACAGTCGCGTGCCCTCAGACCACGCAGCGCCATCGCGGTTCCCTGCAATGCAGCTTGACCGCGCCGGCCGTTGGCTCGACTCTAGACGCAGTGGTGCACCGCGCCACTCCGCCATGACTGCCCTCGCCCCGTCACTGCGAGCGCGGACGATCATGACGGCTCCGCCATCGTCAGCCGCCAATGCGCGGCCTCCTGCGGCGCCGTTCATGCCACGAGGCCACGCCCTGCTTGAGGAGGGTCGCATCGTGACGCATTCCACGGAAAGCATCCGCAACATCGCGTTCACCGGCCATGCCGGCGCCGGCAAGACCACGCTGTTCGAGGCCCTGCTGCTGGCCGGCGGCGTGATCCAGACCGCCGGCACGGTCGAGCGCGGCAACACCGTTTCGGATACCGACAGCCAGGAGAAGGCCCGCGTCCACTCGATCGACAGCTGCATCGCCAACGTCGAGCACGCCGGCTGCCGGCTCAACCTGATCGACACCGCCGGCTACGATGATTTTCGCGGTGCCACGCTGGCCGCGCTGGCCGCGGTGGAAACCGTGGCGGTGGTGGTCAATGCGATCAACGGCATCGAACACAGCACCCGCCGCATGATGGCGCACGCACGGGCGCGCAAGCTGGCGCGCGTGCTGGTGATCAACAAGATCGACTTCGACGGCGCGGACCTGGGCGCACTGGTCGAAGCGCTGCGCAGCGAGTTCGGCAGCGAATGCCTGCCGGTGAACCTGCCCGCCGGCCACGGCAAGCGCGTGCTGGACTGCTTCTTCCACAGCGACGGCAGCACCGATTTTTCCTCGCTGGCCGAGGCGCACCAGCGCATCCTCGACCAGGTGGTCGAGATCAACGAGACCATGATGGGCCAGTACCTCGATGCCGGCGAAGAAGCGCTGGGTCCGCAGCAACTGCACGATGCGTTCGAGCAGTGTCTGCGCGAAGGCCACCTGGTACCGATCTGCTTCGTCAGTGCGCGCACCGGTGCCGGCGTCAACGAACTGCTGGAACTGGCCACCCGGTTGCTGCCGAACCCGGCCGAAGGCAACCCGCCGCCGTTCGTGCGCGGCGACGGCACGTCGCTCGAGGTTCGCGCCGATCCGGCGCGGCACGTGATCGCAGACGTGTTCAAGATCGTCAACGATCCGTTCGTCGGCAAGCTGGGCGTGTTCCGCGTATGGCAGGGCACGATCCGCCGCGACAGCCAGCTGCTGATCGACGATGGCCGCAAGCCGTTCAAGGTCGGCCATCTGTTTCGTCTGCAGGGCAAGGCGCACGTGGAAATCGACGAAGCCATCCCCGGCGACCTCGCCGCGGTGGCCAAGATCGAGGACATCCACTTCGATGCGGTGCTGCACGACTCGCACGACGAGGATCTGATCGCGTTGGCGCCGCTGGCGTTTCCGTCGCCGATGTTCGGCCTGGCGCTGGAGCCCAGGCACAAGGGGCAGGAGCAGAAGCTCTCCAATGCACTGGCCCGGCTGTCCGAAGAGGATCCGTGCTTTCGCGTGGAGCACCGCAAGGAGCTCAACGAGACCGTCGTGCGCGGGATCTCCGAGCTGCACCTGAAAGTGATGCTGGAGCGCATGCGCGAACGCTATGGCGTCGAGGTGACGACCCACCCGCCACGCATCGCCTATCGCGAAACCATCGCCGGCCAGGCCGAAGGCCACCACCGGCACAAGAAGCAGACCGGCGGCGCGGGCCAGTTCGGCGAGGTGTTCCTGCGCGTGGAGCCGCTTGAACGCGGCGGCGGCTTCGAGTTCGTCGACGCGGTGAAGGGCGGCGTGATCCCCGGCCAGTTCCTGCCGGCGATCGAAAAGGGTGTACGCCAGGCGATGCAGCACGGCGCCATCGCCGGCTATCCGCTGCAGGACCTGCGGGTGACCGTGTACGACGGCAAATCACATGCGGTCGACTCGAAGGAAGTCGCCTTCGTCAGCGCCGGCAAGAAGGCCTTCATGGACGCCGTCGGCAAGGCCCATCCGGTGATACTGGAGCCGATCGTGAACGTGGAAGTGGCGATCCCCGAGCACAGCGTGGGCGACGTCACCGGCGGCCTGGCCGGCAAGCGTGCGCGCATCATGGGCACCGATACCCAGCGTGGCGGCGAGCTGGTGATCAAGGCCCAGGCGCCGCTGGCCGAGCTGATCGACTACCCCACCGAACTGAAATCGATGACCGGCGGCCGCGGCCGCTACAGCCTCGACCTCAGTCATTACGAAACGGTGCCCGCGACGGTGCAGAGGCAACTGAGCGAGGCATGGAAACCGCGGATGGAGGAAGATTGAGCATGCCGGCGATCGACGGGTCCGTGACCGCCTGAACTGCATCCATCCACATGAGCAACCATGCCATGCAACTGTTCCGTCTGATCGCCACAGGCAGCGCCCTGCTGCTGATGGCCTGCGGCACCCAGGCCGCAACCGGCAAACACCGCGGCGCGACGTCCGCCCCCATGCTGAGCATGGAGCGCACCACCTGCTTCGGCATGTGTCCGGCCTATCGCGTCACGCTGACCGGCGGCGGCCACATCACCTTCGATGGCATCGCGCATGTGCAGACCATGGGTCCGGCCTCGGCCCAAGCCTCGCCGGCCCAGCTCAAAGCCGTTCGTGCCGCGATCGACCAGGCCGATCTGCGCAGTCTGGGCGACCACTACACCACGCACGAGGACGGCTGCAGCCCGCTGATGATGGACATGAACGGCGTGAAGATCACCATCAGCGACACCCACGGCAGCAAGACCGTGAACTTCTATTATGGCTGCCGGGGTGCGATCGCCAACCGGGTACGCCCCCGCATCGACAAACTGGCCGACACCATCGACCAGCAACTGGACACCGCGCGATGGATCGGCAAGCCCGGCGGACCGGGCATCCCCGGCGAGGTCACTCACTGAACCCCGCCGCCATCGCCGGCAACCGCCGCAACGACTGGCCGCCGCACCTGCGGTTCGAGCGAACCGAATCGCCCGGGCACCTCAGCGCCTGGGCTTGAGCAATGTACCGCTGCACTTCGGCGAACCGCACCGGCACGCCCACAACTTCTTCAGACGAGCGGTGTGCGGAACCTCCAGCACGATGCCGTAGTCGTAGGTGAGTTCCTCGCCGGGCCTGATGCGGCGGATCGCCTCGATCACCACCCGGTCCCTGCGCGGATCGCCGCTGGCGCTTTCCTCGACCAGCGCACGGCAGTTCGGCGCGCAGCTGTGGTTGATCCAGCGCGCGCTGTTGCCATGCTGGTTGGCGTCGATGAGGTACTGCTCGTTGAGCGTGAACAGGAAGGTATGGCCGGTCTCACCACCATCGCCGTAAAGCTCGTCGGCCTCGTTGTGGGTCAGCAGCTTGCCCTTGTACTCGATGATTTCCTCCCCCTTGGCGATGATGCCGGTGGCGAAAACGCCATTGCCGTGGATCGATGAACGACGGGTGACGATGCGACGGGTACGCGCTGGCGAAGGCATGGATGAATCCGCTGATTTCAAGGAACGGCCCGCGATGATGCCCGCAGCGCCGCACGATGGGAACCATGGGGGAAACCGGGAACGTATGGTTCCCTGCATTGGCCAGGGCTTCCTGCTTCGAAGGAAGCGGCGAAGCAGCAATCACGCCATCGCTTGCACCATGCCTTTTATGCGCTTCCCCGCTTCCCCGCTTCCCCGCTTCCCCCCGTTCCCCGTTCCCCGTTCCCCGTTCCCCAATCTCCCTGCTACTATTCAAACAATCGTTTGAGAGAAATCCATGAAACGACTCCTGCGACATGCTGTGCTGCTGCTTCTGGCAAGCGCCCTGATGGCCTGCGGCGAGCCGCGCAAGAGCGTGTTCCCGCCGACCGTGAGCATCCAGCAACTGACGGTGCTGCCCAATGGCCAGTGGCGGCTGACCGTACGCATCCAGAACAACAGCTACGGCGGAATGGATTTCAAGTCGCTCGACGGCCGGCTGCAAGTGGCCGCGCTGATGCCGATCCGCCTGCACGCGGATTTCCAGCGGGATATCCCGGCGCTTTCCGGCGACGTGATCCGGCTCGACGTACTGCCCACCACGGCCATGGCGCAGGCGCTGCAGGCCAGCGCCGCCAAGGGCAGCGCCGGTTCGCTGGCCTACCGCATCAGCGGCAGCGCCAGCGCCAGGCCGGATCAGGAAAACAACCCACGCGACTTCGACTTCAGTGGCACCGACTGGATCTCGCCGGTACCAGGCATCCCCGACACCTACCGCTGACCCTTGCCCCCCACCCACGCATTCAACCGAAGGAACCTGCAATGACCATGTACAAGGCCCCGCTGGACGACCAGCGCTTTGCCCTCTTCGACGTGCTCGGTGCCGAAGCCGTGCTCACTCGACTCGTGGGCGGTACGGAGCACACCCGCGACCTGCTCGAGGCGGTGCTGGAAGAAGCCGGCAAGCTTGCCGAACAGGTACTGGCGCCCACCAACGGGCCGGGCGACGAAGAAGGCTGCCACTACGACAAGACCACCAGGGCGGTAACCACGCCGAAGTCGTTCAAGGACGCATTCAAGCAGTTCGCCGACGGCGGCTGGACCAGCCTGACCAATCCGGAGACCTACGGCGGCCAGGCATTGCCTGCCGTGCTGGGTACCGCCACCACCGAGATCTTCCAGTCCGGCAACCTGGCCTGGAGCCTCTACCCGCTGCTGTCCGAAGGCGCCTGCCACGCGATGGAGGTGCATGGCGAGGAATGGCAGCGCCGGAACTACATGAAACCGATCATCGAGGGCCGCTGGACCGGCACCATGTGCCTGACCGAGCCGCAGGCCGGCTCCGATCTGGGCCTGCTCAAGACCCGCGCCGAACCCGGCGAGCAGGACGCCAGCGGCAACACCAGATACCGGATCACCGGCACCAAGATCTTCATCAGCGCCGGCGATCACGACCTCACCGAAAACATCGTGCATCTGGTGCTGGCCCGCCTGCCCGACGCACCCGAAGGCAGCCGCGGCATCTCGCTGTTCATCGTGCCCAAGGTCAAGGTGAACCCCGACGGTTCGCTGGGCGAGCGCAACGCCGTCAGCGCCGGAGCGATCGAGCACAAGATGGGCATCCACGCCTGCTCCACCTGCGTGATGAACTTCGACGGTGCCGAGGGTTACCTGATCGGCAAGCCGCACAAGGGCCTGATGGCGATGTTCACCATGATGAATGCGGCGCGCCTGTCGGTCGGCGTGCAAGGCCTGGCGCTGGCCGAACGCGCGCTGCAGAACAGCCTCAACTACGCCCGCGAACGGCTGCAGTCGCGCGCGCTGTCCGGTGCGAAATTTCCCGACAAGCCGGCCGACAACCTGCTGGTCCAGCCGGACGTACGCCGCATGCTGCTGACCCAGCGCGCCTTTGTCGAAGGCTCGCGCGCACTGGTGCTGTATGCCGCGCTGCAGACGGATGTGGAAGCGCGCGCCGCCGACGAGGCCGCGCGCAAGCAGGCCGGCGAACTGGTCGCATTCCTGATACCGATCGCCAAGGGCGTGGTCACCGAACTGGCGCAGGAGTGCACCAAGGAAGCCCTGCAGATCTACGGCGGCCACGGCTACATCAAGGAAAACGGGGTCGAGCAGTTTGTCCGCGATGCCCGCATCATCACTCTGTACGAAGGCACCACCGGCATCCAGGCCGCCGACCTGCTGGGTCGCAAGATCCTCCAGCTGCAAGGCGCGGGTTTCAAGCACTTCCTCGGGGAAATCAGTGCGTTCTGCCAGCAGCACAGTGCCGATGCGGCCCTGCGCGCGCTGATCGGGCCGCTTGCCATCGCCGCCAGGCAGTGGGGTGATCTCACCCTGCAACTGGCCCAGCGCGTGCAGGCCAATCCCGAAGAACTCGGCGCCGCCGCCACCGACTACCTGTACTACTCCGGCTACGTCACGCTGGCCTACCTGTGGGCCCGCAGCGTCGCCGCCGCCGAAACCGGCACGCAGTCCGCCGCGTTCAAACAGGCCAAGCGCGACACCGCGAACTTCTACTTCGCCCGCATCCTGCCGCGCACGCTGACGCACAAGGCTGCCATCGAGGCCGGGGTCGGCACGCTGCCGTCGATCGACTGACCGGACCTGCCTTTGCGTCGAAGCAAAAAGCCCGGGCATGCCCGGGCTTTTTCACGACGGTCGACAGGTCGGTGCCGTCGATCGGCGACGTGCAGCGACAGGCGCCCATCGGCATATGCGGACAATGTGCCGAAATGGGTCAACTCTGGCTCAGGAGCGTCATCGCCGGTGTCGCTACGCGCGATTCAGCACAAGAACTCGCCCGAAGGCGAAACGACCGCGGTTCGCAGATACTGCTGGATCAGTGCCTCATGCACCGTGGCGGCCTGCATCAGCTCCCGCGCCAGGGCTTCCTGCGCCGCCGCCACGGGCGAGGGAAGTGGCTGTGCCGGCGGCGCTTTTTGCACCCGCGCCACCGGCATCTCATCGGTGGTCATTCCGGATTCAAGCAGATAGCTGATGTCGTAGGCATGGTCGCTCATGCCGGGGAACTTGCAACAGGCTTGCCAACCGCCACCGTGCCACACGCGTCGATGCAAAATAATCGCTGCCGGCACTCGCCGCGCATCCTTTCGGCACTGAGCGAGTCCCCGGCAGAACCCTGTCTCTTGGTCACATCATTTTGCAATCGAATTCTGCAAGAGAGCGTGTCATCAGCCACCGGCCCGGAGAGGATGGCCAGGACGGCCATGGCTCGGAACAGACCGCTTTCTGCTCGTCATCCCGGCGAAGGCCGGGATCCGGTGTCTTGAGCGCGCGCGCGTGCCTGCTGCAGTTATGCTTAAGGTCCAGACATCCAGGGGGCTCGCCATGAAGTCACGTCACGCTGCCGCACGGCGCCGGTTGCTGCCTGCACTGTCCGTCGTGTTGCTGATGTCGAGCGGCGCAGCATGGACGGCGAACCCGCCCGGCGCGAAGTACCCGAACTATCCCAGCGAGATGCCGGCCGACTTCACGCCGGCCACCGGCAGCTACGACTACGTGCGGCGCGACGTGATGATCCCGATGCGCGACGGCGTGAAACTGCACACCGTCATCCTGATCCCGAAGGGCGCCCGCCACGCCGGTATCGTGCTCACCCGCACGCCCTACGACGCCAACGCGCTGACCTCGCATGTGATGAGCGGCCACCTCGGCCCGATGCTCGAGGGCTACGACAACGCCGCCGATGTGATCGTCGAGGACCGCTACATCCGCGTGGTGCAGGACATCCGCGGCAAGTACGGCTCCGAGGGCGACTACGTGATGAACCGGCCGGTGCACGGCCCGCAGAATCCCACGCCGGTGGACGACGCCACCGACACGTACGACACCATCGACTGGCTGGTGAAGAACATCCCCGAGTCCAACGGCAAGGTCGCCACCATCGGCATCTCCTACGACGGCTTCGAACCGCTGATGTCGCTGGTCCATCCCCACCCGGCGCTGAAGGCGGCGGTACCGATGAACCCGATGGTCGACGGCTGGCGGGGCGACGACTGGTTCCACAACGGCGCCTTCCGGCAGCAGAACATGAGCTACATCTACGAGCAGGAGGCCAGCCGCGGCAACACCATCAAGTGGTGGACCAGCTATCACGACGAATACGACCTGTTCATGCACTACGGTTCGGCCGGCGCGCTGGCGCAGGCCTACGGCATGCAGCAGCTGGGCTTCTGGAACAAGCTGCAGGCGCACCCGGCCTATGACGCTTTCTGGAGCGACCAGGCGGTGGACAAGGTGCTGGCCGCGCAACCGCTGAAAGTCCCGGTGATGCTGGTGGACAGCCTGTGGGACCAGGAGGACATCTACGGTGCGCTGGCGGTCTATCGCGCGATCAAGCCCAGGGACACCGGCGGCGACATGGTCAGGCTGGTGATGGGTCCATGGCACCACGGCCAGGAGATCGGCGACGGCAGTTCGCTCGGCGCGATCCATTTCGGCAGCGACACCGGCCTGTATTTTCGCGAACACATCCTGCGGCCGTTCCTGGCGCAATACCTGAAGGATGGCGCACCCCGTGCCGATCTCGCGCCGGTGACCGCGTTCCAGACCGGCACCGACCGCTGGCAGAGGCTCGACCGCTGGCCGCTCGCCTGCGAGAAAGGCTGCCCCGAAAGCAGCCGGCCGCTCTATCTGGAGCCGGGCCTGAAGCTTGGCTTCAGCGCGCCGACCGGCGGCGCCGCCTATGACGAGTATGTCTCCGACCCGGCGCATCCCGTCCCGTTCCGTGCGCGGCCGATCCAGCCGATCGGCTACGACCACGGCCTGACCTGGCCGCAATGGCTGGTCGACGACCAGCGCGAAGCCTCGGGGCGCACCGACGTGCTCACCTACACCTCCGACGTATTGGGCGCGCCGCTGATCATCGCCGGCGCACCCGAGGTACACCTGGTGGCATCCACCAGCGGTACCGACAGCGACTGGGTGGTCAAGCTGATCGATGTCTACCCCGACCAGGTGGCCGCGCAACCGGAACTCGGCGGCTACCAGCTCGCCGTGGCGATGGACATCTTCCGCGGCCGCTACCGCAAGAGCTTCAGCGATCCGCAGCCCATCGCCGCCAACCGGCCGCTGGCCTACCGCTTCGCGCTGCCCGCGGCCAATCACGTCTTCCTGCCGGGTCACCGGATCATGGTGCAGGTGCAGTCCAGCTGGTTCCCGCTGTACGACCGCAACCCGCAGACTTTCGTGCCGAACATCTTCCTGGCCAGGCCGGGCGACTATCGAAAGGCCACCCAGCGCATCTATCACGCACCGGGCGAAGCGAGCTACATCGCCCTGCCGGTGGTGGAGCATTGAGCGGCGACCGGACCACCCTCGCCATCGCAGCGCGTCACCGGAGCCGGTCGGTGCTGCGCAAGCCGAAGATCCGGCGCGCCGACCGCTGAGGAGATTCCCATGAAGTGGCTACTGGCCTTTGTTGCGGGTTTCGTTTCCACCCTGGTATTCCACCAGGGGCTGCTGCAACTGCTGCATGCGATCGGCGCATTTCCGCATCCGGCATGGAACATGGCACCCGTGCCGCCGCTGGGCGTGCCGGCAGTATTGTCGCTGGCCTTCTGGGGTGGCCTGTGGGGCATCGCGCTGTGGGCGCTTGTCGTCAATCGGCACGGCGGCAAGCGCTGGCTGTGGGGTGCGATCTGGGGCGCGCTGCTGCCCAGCATCGTGGCGCTGTTCGTGGTGTTTCCGCTCCATGGCCTGCCGATGGCCGGCGGCTTCGATCCGAAGCTGATCGCCGGCGCACTGCTGCTCAACGGCGTGTGGGGCCTGGGCGTGGTCGGGCTGATGAAGCTGTACCGGCAAGGCTGAGTCCGCACCTCCCCTGTTCAGAACCTCTTCTGCAGATTGAGCAGCACCGACTGGTCGGTTTCGCCGCTGGTGCCGAACTGGCGTTGGTACTCGAACCGCAGGGCCAGACCTTTCCAGGTCTGCATGCTGGCACCGATACCCAGCAGCAGCCGGTTCTGGTTCAGGCCGACGATGCTGGCACGTGGAAGCGGCCCTGACAGCAGATCGGCGTAGCCGAGCGTGGCGCTGGTGGCGCCCTGGAAATCATGCTGGTACTCCAACCGCAGCTGCGGAACCAGCATGCCCATCGAGACGGTGTCCTGGTAATCGATGCGCAGACCGAAACTGCCGGTGGTGGTGTTCACGGTCTCCCTGCGATAGCTGAGCACATAGATGCTGTCGCCCTTTTCGGTATAGCCGTCCAGCGTGCCCGATGCGCTGTCGATACGCCCGTAGGGATTCAGGTGGAAGCGCCCATGGCGATAATCGTAGCCGCCCGAAAGCGAAGCGAAGAACTGGCTGGCATGGCGATGGCCGTCCAGATAGCCGCCGCTTTCGGTGACGAACCGGTGCGAGTCGAACGATATCGTCTGGTAGCCGGCCAGTCCATCGATGTAAGTCGCCGCACCCGGATGGAAGCTCGCATAGAACGCGAGGCTGTAACTGTCGGCCTTGCTGCGGCTGCCGTTGTGGCCGATGCTGCTGTTGTCGTGGCCGTAACCGATGCCTGCGCCGAACGCGAAGCTCGGGTTGACGCGATAATCGGCACCGGCGCTCAGACCGGACGTATGGAAGTCGAAGCCGCTGCCGCTGTTGCCGGCGCGCGGATCGCGCGTACCGAAATCGATCGCCCCTTGCGTCCATACCGCCATGTTCGACGGCAAACCGGGCACGACCGCTGCCGGCGACGGCGCGTCCTGCGACGGCTCGACCAGATAGCGCCAATTGGCATCCGGCCCGTTCAGCCGGTTGCGGTCATTGGCCGCCAGCCCGTACCCAGGCTGGCGAATGAAGGACGGCACCAGCGAAATGCCGTTGTCGAACCGTCCCCCGCCAATGCCGTCACCGTGCATCGTCTCCAGCCGCTGCTGGAAGTTGTTGATCTGGCCACTGGCGAAGCGGCGCATGGCTTCGGCTTGTGCACCGAGCAGGCCCAGCACCTGGGCATCCTTCGACGGGTCGCTGCGCGGCGCGATCGAGATCGTGACGGTGCCGGCAGTGGACGTGGCATAGGCATTGGCCAGCGTGAAGCTCACCACGACGTCTCCGCCGGCGCTGGCGCTGGGCGTGAAATCCAGCTGGTAGCCGCCATTGGCGGGGGTGATGCTGGCCGTGCCGAGATTGGCCGGCGTCATCGACACCAGCGTGGCCGCCGTGAACGGCCCGCCGCTGGCGCCGCCGGTCAGATCCACCTGCAGCGGCACGCCGGCGATCGCGTTCACGCTGCGCGACACCGCCACCGGCAGCGGATTCACCGTCACCGTCACGGTGGCCGGTGCCGAAGTACCGAAGGCGTTCGACAGGCTGTAGCTGAAGACCACATGGCCGGAAGCCGTGGCCGCCGGCGTGAACACCATGTCGGTGCCGCTGATCGCCAGCGTGCCAGCGCCGGGCGGCGTGACGATGGCAACTCCGGTGAACGGTCCGCCGCTGGCGCCCGCCGCAGCATCGATCGTCACCGGTTTGCCGGCCAGCACGCTCGCGGTCTGCGCCACCGCGGTCGGCACTGCCAGCGGCGTCACCGTGATGCTGACGGCAGCCGCCGCCGAAGTGCCGCCCGGGCCGCTTGCGGTGTAGGTCAGCGTGTCGCTGCCGAAATAGTTGCTGGCCGGCGTGTAGACCACATCGAGACCGCTGATGCTGGCGGTGCCGTGGGCCGGTGCGTGAACTATCGCGATGCTGGCGATCGGGCCGCTGTCGTTGGCGGTCACCGCCACGGTCACCGCTGCATTCGCGGCGGTGGCTGCAGCATCGTCGACGGCCACCGGCCGCGGTTGCCCCACGGTGGCCGTATAGGCCTGGCTGCCGCTGAAATGCAGGCTGTCCGTGGCCGTGACCGTAAAGCTGAAACTGGCCGCCGTGGCCGGTGTGCCGGCGAGCAGGCCGCCGGCGCTCAGGCTCAGTCCGGTCGGCAGGCTGCCGGCCGTGACCGCAAAAGCGTAGCTGCCGGTGCCACCGCTGGCCGCAAGCTGCTGGCTGTAGGCCGCACCGGCCTGCGGATTCGGCAAGCTGGCCGGGTTCAGCGCGATGCTCGGCGCATTGACCTGCAGGGTATAGCTGCGCGTGGCCGTGAACGGCGCGCCGGCACCGGTGCTGCTGTCGGTCGCCGTGACGCTGAAGGTGAAGCTGCCCGACACCGTCGGCGTGCCGCTCAGCGCACCGCCGCTGGACAGCGTCAGGCCGGCCGGCAACGCGCCGGCGCTCACGCCGAAGCTGTACGGCGCCGTGCCGCCGCTGGCACCGATGCCCTGGCTGTACGCACTCTCCGCCGTCGCCGCCGGCAACGTCGCCGGACTCAGCGTCACGGTCGGTGCGGCGATGGTGAGCGTGTACGCCTGCGTCGCGGTGGTGCTGGCCGCGTCCGTGACCTGGACGGTGAAAGCGAAGCTGCCGGCAGCGGTGGGCGTGCCAGAAAGACTGCCACTGCTGCTGAGCGTGAGACCTGCCGGCAGGCTGCCGGCGGATACCACGAAGGTATACGGTGCGGTGCCACCGCTGGCGCTGATGCCCTGGCTGTAGGCAACCCCTGCGCTGCCGGCCGGCAGCGAGGTGGGGCTGATCACCGGCACGGCCGCATTCACCGTGAGGGTATAGCTGCGCGTGGCCGTGAACGGCGCGCCGGCGCCGGTGCTGCTGTCGGTCGCCGTAACGGTGAAGGTGAAGCTGCCCGACACCGTCGGCGTGCCGCTCAGCGCACCACCGCTGGACAGCGACAGGCCGGCCGGCAGCGCGCCGGCGCTCACGCCGAAGCTGTACGGCGCCGTGCCGCCGCTGGCCGCGAGACTGGCATTGTAGGCCGTGCCCTGGGTAGCGGCCGTCAGGGTGGCCGGCGTGAGCGCGATGGTGGGCGCCTGCACGGTGACGCTATAGGCCTGCGATCCAGTGCCCGCACCGGAATCGTGCACGCCCACGGTAAAGTTGTAGGCGCCGCCGGCCGTCGGTGTTCCCGACAGCACGCCCGTCGAGGCATTCAAGGCAAGGCCGGCGGGCAGCGCCCCCGCGCTCACGCTGAAGGCATAAGGCGCCGTGCCGCCGCTGGGGGTGATCGTCTGGCTATAGGCCGCACCCACGGTCAATGGACCGAGTGAGGCCGGACTCAACGTGATCGTCGGTGCCGGGTCGACCGTCAAGGTGACGGAAAGGATCGCGAAGTAGGGCGCGATGCCGCTCGAACTGTCGAACACCGATATCTGGAACGTGTCGCTGCCGGCCGTGGTCGGCGTGCCGGTGATCAGGCCGCTGCCGGAAAGGCTGAGGCCGGCCGGCAAGGCGCCGGATGACAAGGCATAGTTGTAATACGGCGGCGTGCCGCCGCTGACCACCAGCTGCTGGCTGTAGGCCAGGCCGACCGTGGCGTTGGGCGGCGTGGCCACGCTCAGTACCGGCTGGGCGATCGTGAACGAGTAATTTTTGGTGGCGGTCAGTGCCGTGGGCGTCGTCGAATCGGTGGCCGACACCGACATCACGAACGACCCGAAGCCGGTCGGGGTGCCGGAAATGACCCCGCCCGGGGACAGCGTCAGGCCCGGCGGCACTCCGGTGGCGCTGTAGGTGTACGGCGCCACCCCGCCGGTTGCGCTCAGCGTCTCGCTGTACGCCGTGCCGATGACCGGCGTGGGCAGACTCGCCGGGCTGACCGTGATCGCCGAAACCGGCGCCTGGACCGTGACGTTGAACGTGATCGTGCCACTGCTGTCGTCCAGCACCACGAACGTGTCCGACAGTGCACCGTCGCCGTTGTTGACGTAGGTGACCAGGCCGGATGCATTTCCAACGACGGGATCCACGTTGGGGAGGCTGCCGTGGGAAGGTTCCACCGATACGCCGTCCAGTCCAAAGACGGAACATCCACTGAGGTCGACCGTGGCCGTTCCGCCGGATGCCACCGTCATCGTCTGGGGCGACGGGCACTCGGTACTGGTGGCGGCATGCGCGGCCATCGGCCACGCCGGACCGGCGGCAACCAGCGCCAGCATCGCCAGTCGCCGCATGGCTCCGGCCGCTTGCCGCCGCAGGCGGATCGCCCCCCCGCGCAGGACCGGCGGGCCGCCGGCGATCGGCCGCCGTATTCCCCGGAATATTTGCCGGCCCCACTCCAGCGGATCTGCGGCAACCCGTCCCGTCAGACGATGCGACATGCCAGTCTCCCCCTGTTCCCAGCCTTGTCAGTTCCCGGCTTCGCCATGGCCGATACGTCATTGCGACGTCACGGCCAAAAACGAATGCAGCGAAAAATGCGCTGCCCGATTTTCAAGGCAGCGAGATTCCACAATGCCATTCCAGGATATGAATGCTGCCGCCCCCCGACGTCCGCATTTACCCTTTCATTGGATCAGGAAAACCATTCAGGCGCCAGTCCCCCCAGCCCTGGGCCGGAATCCCCTCGAGAACCCCGGGCAGCGCAGGTGCTTGTATGTCGAAGGTTTGTGGAGGAAAGTATTCCGCGCTCAACGGGGGTGGCATCCGTTTCACAATCTTGCAAGGGGGATTGAACCGATGGCTGAGGTATATATCGGGCAAATCATGCTGGCGGGTTTCGGATTTCCACCCAAAGGCTTCGCGGCATGCAATGGTCAATTGCTGCCGATCAATCAGAACCAGGCGCTGTTTTCGCTGCTGGGAACCCAGTACGGCGGCAACGGGACGACGAACTTCGCCCTGCCCGACCTGCGCGGACGCGTGCCGCTGGGCGCAGGCCCCTCGGCGGACCCCGCCTGGCAACCCGCCGCCATCGTCCAGGGCAGCGCCGGCGGCACCGAAAGCGTGGCGCTGCAGGGGCCGAACCTGCCCGTCCACACCCACACGGCACAGGCCTCGGGTGCGGCAGGCGGCGTGAGGAATCCCACCGACACGCTTTACGGCAGCAGCGCACCGGAGTCCATCTATGCGCCTGCCGGCGGCCCGCAGGCGGCACTGAACGCACAGACCGTGGGCATGACCGGCGGCAGCGCACCACACGAAAACATGCAACCGTTCCGCGTCGTCAACTTCAACATCGCA
Source organism: Lysobacteraceae bacterium (assembly GCA_028871555.1). GTDB lineage: Bacteria > Pseudomonadota > Gammaproteobacteria > Xanthomonadales > Rhodanobacteraceae > Rhodanobacter. The sequence goes on along the minus strand of JAGWNA010000033.1, from coordinate 2,589 downwards.
CTGACCGGTTATTTCCCGTCGCGCAACTGATGCGTTGCCGATCACCGAAGTCAACACCTGGAGTCCGCCATGACCACGCCCTATGTCGGAGAGATCCGGCTGTTCGCCTTTCCGCGCATCCCTTCCGGATGGATTGCCTGCAACGGCAGCCTTCTGCCCATCGCGCAATACGACGTTCTGTATTCGCTGCTCGGCACCACCTACGGCGGCGACGGGACGAGCACCTTCGCGGTACCCGACCTGCGCGGCCAGTTGCCGGTGCACATGGGTGCCGGCCCCGGCCTGTCGCCGCGCGTGCTGGGACAGGCCGGCGGCAGCGAGAACGTCACGCTGATGCCTGCCAACCTGCCGCCGCATACGCACACCTGGGCAGCCACCTCGGCGGACGCCAACGCCAATGCTCCTTCCGCAGCCGTCGAGCTCGGCACCGTCAGTGGCGACACCATGTACACCACCGATGTTGCCGGCCTGCAAGGCTTCGCGCTCAACGCTGCCTCGATCGCGAACACAGGCGGCAGCCAGCCTCACGAAAACACGATGCCCACGCTGGCCGCATCGTTCTGCATCGCGTGGGAGGGCATCTATCCCTCGCAGGGATGAATCGCCGGCGCCCGCCTGCCGGCGATCCGGACTGCCGCAACGACATATCTCGAGGAAACCGACATGACCACACCGTTTCTGGGCGAAATCCAGCTTTTCGGCTTCAACTTCCCGCCGCGGGGATGGGCCACCTGCAATGGCGCCACCTTGCCCATCTCGCAATACACGGCGCTGTTCTCGCTGCTCGGCACCACCTACGGCGGCAATGGGCAGACCACGTTCCAGCTGCCCAATTTCAGCGCACGCGCGCCATGCAGCCAGGGCACCGGCCCCGGCCTGACGCCGCGCGATGTCGGCGACACGTTCGGCGACAGCAGCGTGACGCTGAACCAGGCAAGCATGCCCTCGCACGCGCATGCACTGAACGTGTTCAACCAGCCCGATACCGGCAAGCACAGCGCCGCACCTGCCGCCAACTACGGCATCGTTCCGCCGCAGAACAGCAGGCCCTTCATTGCCGGCACGCCACCTACGACGACATTCGCGCCCAATACATTGGGCCCGTCAGGCAGCGGTGCCCCACATGACAACCGGCAGCCGTTCCTGGCCTTGAATTTCTGCATCGCCTTGAGCGGAGCCTACCCGAGCTTCGACTGATGCAGCAGGTCCTGCCGGCTTTTCCGGCCGGCCATGCGGATCATCCGCATGCGCCGGCAAGCCTGCACGAACACGGGTTCGCACTGCGTCCGGCCAACGATGCCGACATGGCTTTTTTGCGCGCGCTCTACCGCGAGACGCGTGCAAACGAACTCTCCCCCGTGCCATGGCCACCCGACGTCAAACAGGCTTTTCTGGACAGCCAGTTCGACCTGCAGCATCGGCACTACGTGACGTACTACGGTCGCAGCGATTTCCTGATCATCGAGCGCGGCCGACAGCCGGTCGGCCGCGTATACCTGCTGCGTCAGCCGCCGGACTTCCGGATTGTCGACATCGCCCTGCTGGAATCGGCGCGGAGAAAGGGCGTCGGTAGCGCATTGATCGCACATGTCCAGCAGTTGGCCCGGGCGGGCGGCTGCGCAGTGACATTGCACGTGGATCATCGCAACACCGAGGCACGCAGGCTCTACCAGCGCCTGGGTTTCGAGGCAGCCCAGGGCGACGGAACACATCTGCCGATGAAGTGGACGGCAGCCTAGTACTACTGCGTCATCAAGTTTACCTTACCCTCCGACGGCCGCAGCAAGGGCAAAGCGGGAGCGATCGGGCGATCGTTCGGGTTGCGGTAGGGACGCCGGTTGCCCGGTGCCCCCCGCGCAGATCCGTGTACGTGCGGCACTACCGCATACGGCTCCACCGAACGCCCCTGCGTATCGGCTGCCCGAAGCGATCGACGTCGAGCGGGCTGCCGTTGCTCACCACCACGCGGTTGTCGGCCGAGCGAGACGAGCGCACCACGGGGCAGGCACAGCGGAAAACGCGCTGTCGATGGTGCCCGATAGCGGCAGCTCCGGCACGCACAGACAGCGTCGGAGCCACCGTTCGGATTGTCGAAGAACGGGCACCGACGATGCGGCCTCGATGCCCTCTACAGCTTCCACGCGTCCGCGAAAAGTTTAGCAGACTAAACAAAACCCACCGGACACGGATAGGTCTTCATCGCCCCGATGAACACATGCCCATGCTTTGGTTTGCGCTGTCCATGCTCTGGTGGAGCTGGATGCGTCCGTGTCTTTGCCGACTGTTCCGCTGGCGGCAGGCAGCGGCACCGCCACGCCGGACCGGCTATCGCATCACTCCTGCGTCATCACCGTTGCATCACCGCGCCAAGCCGGCGTGGGTGCGTGACGAGGTGATCGCGCTGGCCGCACGCTCGGGACTGAGTTGCCGCAAGGTGTCGGCAATCTTCAATCGCCGACACATGGCCGATGGCATGTGCGTGGGCAAGACGTTCGTGGACGACTTGCTTCGAGCACATGCGGCGGACATCAGGCTTCAACGCGAGCGTCTGAAGCGGCGTACTTACCTGCCAGGGCCACGCAACGTCGT
>JAGWNA010000032.1 GCA_028871555.1 Lysobacteraceae bacterium | reverse complement strand
GATGCCCAGTTCCTTGTAAGCTGGCTCCACGCACTGAACTACGTGCGCAACATTTGCGCACACCACAAGCGTCTGTGGAATCGCCACCTCGGTATCAGGCCCCGATTCCCTTCACGCAGCCTCGCTTGGCCGCATCACGTACCGGACAACGGCCAACTCTATGCCGTGCTGGTCGTGATTCGACATCTGATGGCAGTTACGTCACCCAACTCCCGTTGGGTGGAGCGGCTGCATGCGCTGCTTGCCGCCCATCCAGTTGTTCCAATGGAGGCGATGGGATTCCCGACTGATTGGTGGCAGCGAGTTACGTGGCGGTAGTTGCTATGTCACAACGAGATTTGTGATTTCTCAACACAACGGGCACAAGGTCGCGTCCCCCAGGCAAATGCCTGGGGGACGCCGTGTTGCTAGAAGGTTCCGCCCAGATGGACTTTCGTCCTCTGGCCGGTCAAGGGGTCGTAGAGCTCCTTGTAATAGGCCAGCAAGGCCCGTTCGACGATTTCCGCGCTGAACTCGTTGTTCTCCGTGTCGGCCGCAAGGTCGCGAGCCATCCACTTCGGGACGTTGATAGTGATGTCCATCATGATTTCCTCTGAAGTTGCAGCAGACGCTGCGCTGGTTTGAACTCGGTGGCCATGCACGCCAGTCGAGCCCGTTCTATTTGCTCCGGGCGCCAACCCGGGGCGCATGCCTGCCTGCCGGCGCCAACCGGCAAGCAGGGCACGCTTCACCACATGGGCCTCCCGGCCCAGAACGTTTCGTCACTCACTCCCGCTTTCGGCGTCCTCGGTGCCAACCGAGGCTGTCAGGCCATACCTGACTCGCGTGTCCTTTCGGGATCACGCTTTGTTGCCTGATCGCGGTTCGCTCTCGCAGCTTTCGAGCTTTTTCGCACGCGCTTTGTGCGCACCGACACCTGCCAAGGTGCCGATCTCGACTGCCACTTGCCCAGTTCTCCGGAACGGTCAATCTTGTCTCGCCTAGGACCTCGTCAACATGTCGCTACCCTTGCTGGCGCGTCTCCAGCTTTCATCGGCCCGATGCTCCACAGCGGCTCGATTACGTCGGCATGCCTTTGATCCATCGCAGTTCACTAACCTAGTTGGCTAGACAAGCTCCACACAGCACCATGACTAGGTGCCGTTACACGCTTACGCTCCCGCCCCTCCATGCTGCTTCCCGGCGCGACCCGGTTCACCGCGTGGTAGGTCGATGTCTCCGCGCGCATTCGCGCGTGGCACCGATGCCGATCTCTCGATCGGTCTGACGGCCTGCGTGTGTGGCAGGCGTTGTGCGGTTTCCCGCACCCCGCCGATGGGACTCGCACCCATTTTCCTTTCCGGCAGGATCAGTCCAGTTGCCTGGTGATCCGTGCCCTGGTCGCCCAACACCATTGGTCGGATGGGATAGAAACGATGGTTTGTTCGTGCGCTCGACGCGCACGGATTTACCCACCGCAGCCTCCCTCGCACCCGCTGAGCCCCATTACGGGCAACGGGCGCTAATGAGCGACTTACCCAAGCTGGCAACTTGGGTCTGGAGGCTGGCGACCTCCTAGGGGCTACGCCCCGTGGCGTTCTGTGATGTGGCGGAGGCTGGCGACCTCCCGATGCTCCCTCCGGAAAAAGGAGCATCGGGAGGTCACCAAACTCCACCGGTGCCGCGCCAAATAAATCTGAGGCCCTCGCGAACGAGCGGCGGGATAGGTGCTTCGTCGTGCCCATGCTCCGGTCGGCCTGTGAATCCAGGGAAGCCGATTCAATGAAAGTTGTCGCTTCGACAGCTTGTAAAAAAGTGCCGACGTGGCGTATTCGGTACTCCGCAGAAAGAGACGATCTTTGGTGCCAGTAGTACATAGTATGTAGTACATACTATGTAGTATCGGAATAAGGTGGATAGCGCGCCGGCGGAGACGAAAAAGCCACGAGCAATTGCTCGTGGCTTTTTGTTTTGCAGCAAATTATCAAGGACTTCGTCTGTCGGAGTCTTCGTTCTTGTGGTTGTCGTCCAACTTCGGCCAGTGCATCAGCAAGGCTAGAGTCACGGCGACAATCGCGATGGAATAGATTGCGACATAGAAAGCCATCGTCTATTCCCCCAGGTTCGCAGCAAATGCAGCCACGAAAAGCATCGCGGCCACGATCCACAACGATCCAATGGCTGCCAGTGCCTGAGAGCCCTCTACGTAGTAAAGATATGCAGATCCTGCAAGCGAAGCTCCACACAGGCGTGCCGTAACTGTGGCGAAAAATCCTCGAAACGATGGAGTGCGTAGCAGCCGCAAGAAACGGATCCATCGAGCTTTGAACATGAGTCACCTCCTGTCAGTTGTTCGCAGGAGTTGCTCTGCTGTTGCCTTGTAAAAAACAGGTTGGCACTTTGCTTCGATCACAAGGAACATCATTTGCACGATGTCGTCGTCACAGCATCATATTGCTATATCAATAAGTTAAAATACATTATCCCTATCGACTCCTCGCACACGATGGTGTGGCATGAATCTTCTCTGCGATTCGCAAACCGATGCCCAACGACTCATTGCCAAGCACGTCAATGGCTACCCGATGTGGACAGGAGGCGAGATCCAGGCCTCGCGATGGGATAGGTTTGTCGAGAAATTCAGCCGGATGTACGAGACTGATATCAGCCCTTCTGCACGACAGTGGCGCAAGAGGCGAGACCAATGCTGCGCACACTTGGTTGGAGCCTCTCTCCCGGATGGAAAGGTGCGATGGGTACTGTTGGTGACTGCCGGTGGGAGCGGAGAAGCGAGGCGGCGTGAGAAGTTTCGCGATGCACGTACTGAGCGCTTGGCTTGGGGAGACTATGTACTGATCCGTGCGACTCGCCCGAGTGCCTTGGGAGGCGGCACTCACTGGACGTGGTTCCTGACACCCCAGGCAGAACGACGGGAAGCGAATTATCTTGTGGCACTCGCGCAGTCCGCTGGTGCCGGGCGACAGCCGCATCGCCTGTCAGCCTTCACTGATACGCTGCTCAAGCGCCCATTGCATTCCGGCGTTCGCCAACAGGTGACCAAGATGCTGCGTCGAGCCTTGAAGGTCTGGGCGAAGCATGCGCACGGAATGCCTTGGCCAGGGCCTGACCCCAACGAGCTCCCACACATCGGGGTCTACCGCAAGGCAGTAGCTTCTGCAGATTGACAGCTCGTTGACCAACCATTGTCAGCACAGCTGCCCAAGCCTGCCACACAACTTGACCGGTGCTACCAACCGACTGACCATCCGACTGAAGGTCGTTTTTCGACCAAAGCAGCCATTCTTCCTGCGAACCCGGTCGGGATCTTTCTCAAGATACTCTTAGTGGCCACTATCGGCGATCCGCCACGACCCGCTCCATGAAAAAGTTGCCCCGACACAAAAAGAATGTACGGCATCTTCCTCAGAACTCAGGCCGCTCCGAGCAGGATGTCCTCACAGACCTCCAAGCCCTATGCACGCAGCCCGGCTACGTGCATGCGGTGGCGTTCCTGTGCTCCCGGGACAACATGCTCTTCTACGATGAGCACGTCACCGAAGAGGACATGCGTAATCGCTTTGATCCCAGTCGCCTGCTACGAACCGAGATCAATACACTCATCGGCTTGATGGTGAAGGCGCCGATCGATTGGACGCTGCCTGCTCCCGACAAGTTACAGGAGTACATCGACGCAAGCGATCTGCTGCTGCAGGAGCTCCACTATGCGCTGTCCGGGATATTCTCACTCGGGGAAGCACTTGCAGCCCTGGAGCATGACAAACAGGCCAATCCCTTTGACTCGGGCGCGGTGATGCGCGAACCGATCTTTTACGCCGCCGAATCAGCCTATAACTTCCAGTACGTGGATTTGGCGGCAAGGCGCTATTCCGCGGATGCCGAATGGCTCCAGACGAACGTTGGCTTCACTATCGCTGATGCGTGCGCAGTTGCCGAAGCGGCAGATCGCGTCCTCATGGATCGGTTCGAAACGACTTTGGGTTCGATGCGCGTCGTGTCCCCTGACCAGTGGACGATACTGCCGGCGTTCTGCCTGACGCCTGACGATATTGCCACCCATACGGGTATGGATCTGGAACTCGTGGGGCGCATCTTGCGCGCCTTCACCGTACCGAAAGACGATAACAATGCACGGTTCACGGGGCTGCAGGACTTCAACCAAATCGCGGCTACACCGCTGCTGCAGATGCCCACGGGCGAATTCGTCTCATTGCAGCACTACGCGCTCGCGGAGGCCATCTATGACTCGCCCTTCTACTGGATGCAGTCAGACAAGGCATACCTGCCTCAACGCGACAGGCACCGCGGCGAGTTCACCGAGAATTTCGTCGCCGAGCGCCTGTCCACCGTGTTCGGTGCCGACCGGGTTCTCACCAACATCGACATTTGGCAGGGCAAGACAAAGGTTGGCGAAATTGACGTTCTAGTACTGTGGGCCGACCGCGCGATCATCGTCCAAGCCAAGTCAAAGCGGCTGACTGTCGAAGCGCGTAAGGGGAACGATCAGGTCATCCGCGACGATTTCAGGAAGAGCGTCCAGGACGCCTACGACCAAGGCCTGACTTGTGCCGAGTGCTTAGGAGATGCTCGTTTCCGTTTCGCCCATACGGGCGGGGCAGACGTCGAGTTGCTCGACGAAATCACCGAGATTTTCATGTTCTGTGTGGTCAGCGACCACTACCCGGCCCTGAGCTTCCAAGCGCGCCAGTTCCTCAAGACGCGCGATGTCCCTCATGTGCGTGCGGCCGTTGTCACCGACGTCTTCCTCGTCGACGTGCTGACCGAACTGCTGTCGACCCCCTTGCATTTTCTGAGCTACATCGCCCGCCGTACACGTTACGCCGACCGTCTGTTGGCTTCCCAGGAGCTGACGATTCTGGCTTACCACCTAAAGCACAACCTTTGGATGGAGGACGAGACAGCGATGCTGCACCTCGCTGAAGACTTCACCGCATGCGTGGATATCGCCATGACAGTGCGGCGACGCGGGCTGGCTGGCGACGCGACGCCAGAGGGCGTCCTCACCCGCTTTAGCGGTACCACGCTCGGACACATCATCCGGGAGATCGAAGCCCGCCCCGAATCGGCGGTCCTCGACCAAGGCTTTCAATTGCTTGAGCTGAGTGGCGACGCATTCGACGATCTTAGCCGCATAATCGACCAGCAGGCCCGCCGTGCCGCGCAGGACGGCAAGCCGCACGACGTGACAATGATGTTCCCCGATCGCAGCGGCTTCACCGCAGTGTGCTCACCCTATCCAGCTAGCGTGGCTGCCCGAAATCTCGCAACTTACTGCACCCACCGGAAATACCGGCAGAAAGCGGATAGGTGGTTTGGGATGTGCCTCGCTCCGGGGGACGCCAAACTGCGGTTTGGTTTGCGCCTTTCCAGTCCTTGGGAACAAGACGATGCGCTCGACGCCGCGACAGCAGGGATGAAGGCGCCATTACCCGTCAAGGTCGCCTACGAGCGTGTGTTCCGCGGCGGACGGTCGACGCCAAAGGTCGGCCGTAATGATCCGTGCCCATGCGGTAGTGGCCGCAAGTGGAAGAAGTGCTGTATCGACAAATAAGGGCCGCAGATGCTGAAAAGCATGCCCGTTTCATGAAAAGTCGCCACTTTGACTCGGAAAAGCTTTAGTTGATCAAGCAGAAGGCTGAGGCCCGTTCTTGGCCGAGGTGAGCCAGTCGCCCCAAGATGTTGGCGCGCCTGATCAGTTTCACTAGCGATGATAGACAGCGTGGTTGCCAGCCATAGCTTGTTTCGCTGGCGATGATGGGCAGGATCCAAAGCCTCGGTAAAGGCGTAATCCTAAGATCGCCTCATTCGATGTCTCATTCTGGGCCACCTTCTGCGAATACGAGGGCTAGGATTCATTCTCAGCCCTCGCTTGGCTCACATCCCTAGTTTTGCGGCAGCCTTGCGCGCAGCGTCGAGACCGGCCTGTCTCGCAACGGGGTCTGCTTCCCTCCGCTCCCTTTCCGCGCGCCGCTTACGGGCCTCTGCCAGTGGCCCTGATGTCTCGCGTGCCTTGGCCTTCTCGGCCTTGTCGTGCATAGCGCGGGCGCGCTGTCCTTCTCTCATCACTAGCCCAGGCACAGGGTCTTTTCCAACGGCGCGGATAGCTACCACGGCAGCAGCTAGCACGTCTGGCGGAGTAGTTGCTTCGATTATCTCGGCCGATGCATGGTCATCGGGATACCAACATACGATCCCACTGGGCCTCACCTGCCATACCTTGGGCTGGGGTTTGGTTCGTCGCCGATCGTTAGCAGCAGCACCGGCAGCAGAAAATTGTGTGTGCGTGATGCTGCTGCGTATAGTAGTGCTCCGTCGGGTAGTAGTGCGTTTATCCGCCGTGAACCCATGGATGGATGATCCATCCATGGAATTCGGGTGGATGGTTTTTTTGGCAGCCGGTGGCGACTCTTGTGGATCGCGATACACGAAGTGCCGCCACTCCCACTTGCCCGATCCGGGAGCCTGTGTCCGCTGAGCGCGATAGTACCCGGCAGCCTCAAGTTCCCTGCGCGCGCGAACCCATGCACCAGGAGACAAGCCGAGTGCGCGCTGGACTTGAGCAACGTAGATCGTCCAGCCAGGGCGGCGCGACAAGTCGTGTAGATACATCCTCACCAGCCGGGCAGTCGGCGACAGTGGGAGGGTTTCGTCGTACTCGATCATGTCGCGCGGCGACATGATGAAGGGATCGGGCTTCGCTCGATCCACGTAGGTCAGGAGAGCGTCATTTCCGCTCATCGCTCACCCACCTGTTGCGATCTGCACAAGTGCTCGGATGCAGAGGGGCTGACATCTTTCGATTTTCTCGGTCTACCCCGTCGGCGCTGCGGACTGGAAGATTCGGTGAACTCGCCGCGGAGGCCACGAATCCAACCATCCACATCGGAATCGACAAACCGCAACTGGCGCCCAATCCGCACAGGTTCCGGGAAATTCGCCGGCGCTGGCCTATGGCCGTAAGCCCAGTGCTGGATGGTGATGGGAGAGAGGCCGAGTTGTGTCGCGACTTCGTCAATCTTCAAGAGCTGCATGGAATAGATCCTCATGCAGCTGCGCTGAGCGGGGCCACGAGCATGCGCATTCGTGGAGTGCGCGATGGCGGCATATCGCGCCGCTCTATTTCGCCGGGTGCCGCTGATCATGTCAAGACCTGAAGCTCGCCGCCGAACTTCCCGCACAGCGCAGCTGGAGCGCGTGCCGAGGAGTTGCTGTTGCGCGGTCTAGTAAAAGCGGCAGCGAGGTAGAGATCCGGAGAGGATGCGGACACATTCCGGCGCTTTGGGACAATTCCGGGACACCAGAAGCGGTACGTAAGCGATCCCAAGCGGGACAAAACGGGGACAATTGGGCACAAAAAAAGCCCAATTTTGAGATTGGGCCTTTTTCTAAGTGCTTGATTTTGGTGCCGGAAACAGGAGTCGAACCTGCGACCTACGCATTACGAATGCGCCGCTCTACCAACTGAGCTATTCCGGCAAAGAGCCGTGGATTTTACGGTGCGTGGCACCATGGCGCAAGCAAAGGGTGTTCATGTGTTCATGGCTGCAGCTGGTGCGGCATGTCCGGCATCGCGGGGAACCGCGCTCCGCCCATGGTGCGCACGGGAAAATCAGAAGCTGGCCGAGGCATTGCCGTCGAGGGCACGCAGCTCCTTCGGCAAGGCGAACGTGATGTTCTCGCGTTCACCGTCCAGTTCGCGCACTTCGCCAGCGCCCCACGACTGCAGGCGGGCGATCACGTCGCGTACGAGTTTTTCGGGAGCCGAGGCGCCGGCGGTGAGGCCGATGCGCCTGACGCCGTCGAGCCAGCTGCGCTCGATGTGTTCGGCGCCATCAATCAGGAACGAGCGTACGCCCTGCTTCTGCGCCAGTTCGCGCAGACGGTTGGAGTTGGAGCTGTTGACCGAGCCGACCACCAGCATCAGGTCGACCGCATCGGCCAGGCGGCGCACCGCATCCTGGCGGTTCTGGGTGGCGTAGCAGATGTCGTCCTTGCGCGGCCCCTCGATATCCGGAAATTTCGCGCGCAAGGCCTCGATGATCGCCTTGGTGTCGTCCACCGACAACGTGGTCTGGGTAACGTAGGACAGCTGATGCGGATACTTCGGCACCAGCCGATCCACGCATTCCAGCGATTCGACCAGCAGGATTTCGCCGGCATTGGCCGGTTTCCATTGTCCCATGGTGCCTTCCACTTCCGGGTGCCCGGCGTGACCGATCAGCACCACGCTGCGGCCGATGCGGCCCAGTCGCGCCACTTCCATGTGCACCTTGGTGACCAGCGGGCAGGTGGCGTCGAATACCTTGAGGTGGCGCTGTTCGGCCTCCTCGCGCACCGCCTGCGACACGCCGTGGGCGCTGAAGATAACGGTGGCGCCGTCGGGCACCTCGTGCAGTTCCTCGACGAACACCGCGCCATCGGCGCGCAGCTTGTCGACCACGAAGCGGTTGTGCACCACCTCGTGCCGCACATAGATCGGTGCGCCCCAGGATTCCAGCGCACGCTCGACGATCGCGATCGCACGATCGACGCCGGCACAGAATCCGCGGGGGTTGGCGAGCAGGATGTCCATCGAAGTCTCGGGTACGTACGTGAAGCCTGTGCAGGAGCGCACCCAGTGCGCGATGCTTTATGTCACGATCGAGGCAAAGGGCAATCGCGCACAGGGTGCGCTCCTACGAGAGAAGCCGGAAGGCCCCGCGATTATCGCACGCTGCCTGACGGCTTGCCCGCGAACATCCCGAACACGATCAGCATCACCGCACCCACGGTGATGCCGCAATCGGCGAGATTGAATACCGGGTAGCTCCACTGCCGGAAATACACCTGGATGAAATCGGTGACCCGGGCCGCATGCAGGCGATCGATCAGGTTGCCGATGGCACCGCCGACGATCAGCGCCAGCGGCATGCCGGTACGCCAGTCACGCCGCGGCGTACGCGCCAGCCACGCCACCAGCACCGAGCCGATGAGCAGCGCCAGCACCACGAAGAACCAGCGCTGCCAGCCGGCGCTGCCGGCCAGGAAGCTGAACGCGGCGCCGCTGTTGAACGTCAGCGTCCAGTTGAGCACACCGGGAATCACCGGATGCGGCAGGTCCGGCGACAGCGCATGCACAACCCACCACTTGCTGAACTGATCGAGCGCGACGACCGCGACGGACAGCCACAGCCAGATGAGTGCGTTGGGTTTGCGTGTCATGTGGATGCAATGCCTGATAAAGGGACGCGACAAGGGCGAACGACGGGCCCGTAGGAGCGCACCCTGTGCGCGAATGATCTTTCAGAGGTACATCGACAAAAGCATTTCGCGCACAGGGTGCGCTCCTACGGGCGGTTTCGATCAGAACCAGCGCCGATCCTCGCCCGGCCCTTCGACATTGTCGACACAGCGACCACACAGTTCGGGATGTTCCGCATGGCTGCCCACATCGTCGCGACGATGCCAGCAGCGCACGCACTTGGTTGCATCGCTGCGCCGAGTGTCAGTAAACAACTGCGTACCCGACTTCAATTTCAAGCCGCTCGCCGTAGCACGCTCCGGCATTCCGGAACGCGGGGCCAGACGAAATTCAGAAGTCAAAAAGAAGAACCGAAGTTCATCGGCCACACCTTCATAGCGCTTGATGAAGTCTTCATCCGATGTATAGACCTGCGCAATGACCTCAAGCGACGAACCAGCCGATTTGCCTTCGCGCATGGTCTCGATCTCACGAGAAATACGTTCGCGAATTTCCAGGAGTTCATCCCACCAGCGCCGCTGCTCGGGTGCGCCTTGCGCAGCCGCCAGCCCGTCGTACCAGGTTTCGAACAGCACGCTTTCGCCGCGCTCGCCCGGCAACTGCTGCCAGATTTCCTCGGCGGTGAAGCTCAGCACCGGCGCCAGCCAGCGCACCAGCGCCTCGGCGATGCGGTACATCGCGCTCTGCGCACTGCGCCGGCCGCGGCTGTCGGTCGGCATGGTGTAGAGCCGGTCCTTGGTGATGTCCAGGTACAGCGCGCCCAGCTCATTGGTGCAGAAGTTCTGCACCCGCGCCACGATCTCGGGAAAATCGTAGCGCTCGTAGGCGGCCAGCACCGCCTGCTGCACGTCGAACGCCTGCTGCACCGCCCACTGATCCAGCAACAGACTGTCTTCCACCGGCAACAGATGCCGCGCCGGATCGAAGCCGTCCAGGTTGCCGAGCAGGAACCGCGCGGTGTTGCGGATGCGCCGGTAGCTGTCCGACACGCGCCTGAGGATCTCGTCGGAAACGGTCATCTCGTTGCGGTAATCGGCCGCGGCCACCCACAGCCGCAGCACGTCGGCGCCGAGCGTGTCCATCACCTTCTGCGGCGCGACCACGTTGCCCAGCGATTTGGACATCTTGCGGCCGTTCGCATCGACCGCGAAGCCGTGCGTGAGCACGTCGTGGTACGGCGCGCGGGCGAAGATCGCCGCCGAAGTCAGCAACGAGGACTGGAACCAGCCGCGGTGCTGGTCGGAGCCTTCCAGGTACATCACCTTGTAGTGCGCTGCCGTGCCCTGGTGCAGCTCGGGGCGCTGGACGATCACCGCGAAATGCGTGACGCCGGAATCGAACCAGACGTCCAGCACGTCGGTGACCTTTTCGTAGTCCTTCGCCTCATCGCCAAGCAGCTCGGCCGGATCCAGCGAGAACCAGGCATCGACGCCGCCCTGCTCCACTTTCTGCGCGACCTGTTCCAGCAGCTCGACCGAATCCGGATGCGGTTCCTGGGTGGCCTTGTGCACGAACAGCGCGATCGGCACACCCCAGGTGCGCTGGCGCGAGATGCACCAGTCCGGCCGCCCGGCCACCATGCCGGCGATGCGCTCCTCGCCCCAGCCCGGCACCCAGCGCACGGTCTTGATCGCAGTCAGCGCGGTCTGGCGCAGCTTCGCCTGCTCCATCGAGACGAACCACTGCGGCGTGGTGCGGTAGATCACCGGCGTCTTGTGCCGCCAGCAATGCGGATAGCTGTGCTCGATCTTCGCATGCGCCAGCAGCACGCCACGCCGGCGCAGCAGCTCGACGACCGCATCGTTGGCCTTCCAGACATGCATGCCGCCCAGCATCAGACCGTCGGCTGCCGGCGTATCCCGGCGGAAAGCGCCGTTCGACTCGATGTAGTTGAGCAGCTCGATGCCGTACTCGCGCGACACCACGAAATCCTCCACGCCATGATCGGGCGAGGTATGCACGGCACCGGTGCCTTCCTCGGCCGACACATGCCCGCCGAGGATCAGCGGCACTTCGCGCGGATAGAACGGATGGCGAAGCTTCAGCCCCTGCAGCGCCTGGCCGGCCGCATGGCCCAGCACCGTCGCCTGCGCCAGGCCGTAACGCAGCGCCACCTTGTCGACCAGCGCGCTGGCCACCACCAGCAGCACGCGCCGGCCGTCGCGGGCCGGCCCCTCGATCAGCGCGTATTCCAGTTCGGCGCCGAGCGACACCGCCTGGCTCTCCGGCAGCGTCCACGGCGTGGTGGTCCAGATCGGCACGGCAACGATCGCATCGACGGCATCCACCTCGAACATCGCGGCCAGGGTTTCGGCATCGACGGCGTCGTACGCCACATCGACGGCTGGCGAAACCTTGTCGGCATATTCGATCTCCGCCTCGGCCAGCGCCGAGCCGCAATCGAAGCACCAGTACACCGGCTTGGCGCCGCGCATCACATGGCCGTTGGCGACCACTCGCGCCAGCGCGCGCAGCATGTCCGCCTCGTACTTGAAATCCATCGTGCGGTACGGCCGCTGCCAGTCGCCGAGCACGCCAAGCCGCTTGAAATCGGTGCGCTGCGTGTCGACCTGCTCGGCCGCGTATTCGCGGCATTTCTGCCGAAATGTCGCGGCGTCGAGCTTGTCGCCCGGCTTGCCGAACTTCTTTTCCACCGCGATCTCGATCGGCAGGCCGTGGCAGTCCCAGCCCGGCACATACGGCGCGCGATGACCGGCCAGCAGCTTCGACTTGACCGTGATGTCCTTGAGGATCTTGTTGACCGCGTGGCCGATATGGATCGCCCCGTTCGCATACGGCGGACCGTCGTGCAGCACGAACACTTTGTCGCGGCCGGCCGTGTGCCGCTGGATCTGCGCGTAGCGGTCGACCCGCTCCCACTCGGCCAGCCAGCCCGGCTCGCGCTTGGGCAGGTCGCCGCGCATCGGGAAGTCCGTCTGCGGCAGGTTGATCGTGCTCTTGTAGTCGTGGGTCATTGCGTGTTTGCCATCACTGGGCTGTTGTCGCCCGCCATCGGCAGGCCAAAGGGTTGAAAGTTAGTGGATCTCGACCAAAACAGGAATGCCGGCCGACGGCTCACGCCTCCAGCAGGCGCGGATTCATGCCCAGCAGTTCGCGCGCCATGCGGGCATCGGTCGCCATCTGCGCCTTGAGCGGCTCCAGCCCGTCGAACTTCTGCTCGTCGCGCAGCTTCGCGACAAACTCCACCGCCATGCGCTGGCCGTAAAGATCGCCGTCGAAGTCGAAAAGATGCACTTCCAGCAAGGGCTGGCTGACCTGATTGACGGTCGGCCGCACGCCCAGGCTGGCCACCCCCGGCCAACTGCAAGCACACTCGCCCAGCCCGACACGCACCGCGAAGATGCCGTGGATCGGGCTGACCCGCCGCAGGTGGATGTTGGCGGTGGGGTAGCCCAGGGTATGACCGAGCTGGTTGCCGTGTTCCACCTTGCCGTCGATCACGAACGGCCGCCCCAGCAGCGGTTCGGCGCCCGCAAATTCGCCGGCAGCCAGCAACAGACGTACCCGGCTGGCCGAGACGCGGGCACCATCGATCTGCACCGCCGGCATCGCGCAGGCGGCAAAGCCGAGCGACGCACCCATCCGCGTCAGCAAATCCATGTCGCCGCCGCGCTTGTGGCCGAAACGGAAATCGCCGCCTACCCATACTTCCCGTGCGGCGAGCCGGTCGACCAGCACACGCCGCACGAAATCCTCGGCCGACATCGCCGTCAACGCCGCGTTGAAGCGCAGCAACAAGGTGTGCGCCATGCCGGCAGCGGCAAAGCCGGTGAGCTTTTCGCGCACGCTGGACAATCGCGGCAACGGCTCGGCGGCAAAGAACGCGCGCGGCAAGGGCTCGAAGCTCACCACGACCGTGCTGCAGCCGAGCACCTGCGCCCGCTCGCGCACCTGTGTCAGCAGCGCCTGGTGCCCGCGATGCAGGCCGTCGAATGCACCGACCGCGATCACGCTGCCGCCCGGAGCCAGGCACGAGCCTGCGACATCCCTGGAAAGTCTCATCATGACGCGAGTATAGCGGGCATACGCGCTTCGTCAGGAGCGCCTACCCGGTTGCCCGGCCACCTCACGCGCCACGCAAATCGCGCAGTCGGAAGCCGCTGGCGAGCAGCATGCCGACATAGGTCGCCGCCCCGGCCAGCACCAGCACGGCCAGATGCCATACCCGGGTGAGCACCGTCAGCCCGCCCCACTCCGGCCACCACCAGCGCCCCAGCAGCAGCACCGCCACCATCGCGGCACAGGCCGCGGCCAGGCGCAGCCAATGACGCGCCCAGCCGGGTTCGCGCCGGTACACGCCCGCACGTTTCAACCAGTGCCACAGCAGCATGAAATTGAGATAGCTCGACAGACTGCTGGCGAGAGCCAGCGCCACATGCAGACCGGGCACCTGGGCGATGGCGTCCAGCCAGCCCACTTGCTTCAGCGCCGGCGGCGCCCACAGCTCAAACAGCAGCACGATGAAAATGCCGTTGCACAGCATGTTGGCGATCAACGCGATCACCCCCGCCTTGACCGGTGTGCGCGTGTCCTGTCGCGCATAGAACGCCGGCAACAACACCTTCACCAACGCGTAGGCCGGCAACCCGCCGCTGAGCGCGAGCGTCGACCATACCGTCATCCGCGCATCGAAGGCGGTGTAGTGGCCGTTCTGGAACAGGGTGACCACCAGCGGTCCGGCCAGCAAGATCAGGGCAAGCATGGCCGGCAGCGAAATCAGCAGCGTGAGGCGCAGCCCCCAGTCCAGCGACCTGGAAAATCCGGCCCGGTCCGTGCCGACATGATGGCGCGACAGCGCCGGCAGGATCACCGTGCCCAGCGCCACACCGAACACCCCCAGCGGCAGCTCGAGAAAACGGGTCGACTGCCACAACCAGGTCTGCGAGCCGGTGATCAGCAGCGAGATCACCGCGGTATCCAGCAACAGGTTGAGTTGCGCCACGGATGAGCCAAACAGGGTGGGCACCATCAACCGCATGATCCGGCGCACCGGCGGATGGTTCCAACCCCAGCGCGGCAGGCCGAGCAGGTCGATGCCACGCAGCGCCGGCAGCAGGAACAGCAGTTGCAGAATGCCCGCCAGCAGCACCGCCCAGCCCATCGCCATGATCGGCGTACCCAGATGGGGAGCCACCCACAGGGCACCGGCGATCATGCACAGGTTGAGGATCACCGGCGCCAGCGCCGGCAGCGCGAAACGATGGAAGCTGTTCAACGCGCCACCCGCCAGGGCGGTCAGCGAAACAAACAGGATGAACGGAAACGTCAGCCGCACCAGATCCGTGGTCAGGTCGAACTTGTGTGGCTGGTCCAGCGCCCCCGGCGCAAAGATGCCGGCCACCTGGGGCGCAAAGATCAGTCCCAGTGCGGTGACCACCAGCAACACGCCGCCGAGCGTGCCGGATACGCGCGACATCAGCCGCTTCAGGTCCTCATGCGAGCCGGTTTCCTTGACCTCGGTGAACACCGGCACGAACGCCGTGGAAAACGATCCCTCGGCAAACAGCCGGCGCATGAAATTGGGAATGCGGAACGCGATGACGAATGCGTCGGTCGCGGCACTGGCGCCGAACACATGACTCATCGAGATGTCGCGCAGCAACCCGAGTACCCGCGAAACCATCGTCATGCCGCTGAACGAGAGCAGCCCGCGGAACATGCTGGGGGACTTCATGCGTTGTCGTTACCTTCAGTGCGACGGGATGATTTCACGCCCCCTGCATCGTCCGGTCGGGCGCAAGCGCATAGTCTGACAGTCGTCACAGGCAAGTTGACAGCCGGAACATGGCAGAATGCGGGCATTGCCGCCGAACCGTTGCCGGCGCGCTGGCCCGAATCGCCATTCGCCACCCCGCAATGATTGACGCAACGGCGAATCGACCGCATAATTGGCGTCTTTTTCCACACCTGCATCCCGGAGTTCTACCTTGGCCAACATCAAGTCCGCGAAGAAGCGCGCGCGCCAGTCCGAGCAGCGCCGCCTGCGCAATATCAGTGCCCGCTCGATGGTCCGCACCGCCCTGAAGAGGGTCGTCAAGGCGATCGAGGCAAAGGACAAGGCCGGCGCCATCGCCGCCTTCACCGTCGCCCAGCCGGTGATGGACCGTTATGCCGCACGCGGCCTGATCCACAAGAACAAGGCTGCACGCCACAAGAGCCGCCTCAACGCGAAGATCCGCGAACTGGCATAAGCCGGAGTGCAATCCGGGGTAACGCAAAAAGCCGGCATACGCCGGCTTTTTCGTAGTCAAAAGTGCAGGCCGGCATACGCCGGCTTTTTCATGGGTGCCGCATCGCCACCCGCCCCACCCGCGCAGGAGCGCACCCTGTGCGCGAATGCTCTTCGTGGGGGGCGGGTTTCAGCCACGATGATCTGCTTTTTCCAGCTGTATGCTCGGGAGCGTTCGCGCACAAGGTGCGCTCCTACGATTACCCAGGCCTGCAGTTGCCGAGCGCTATTGCCGCGAGCGGAAATGCAGCGGGCGCTGATCGGTGCCATCCGCCACCGGCTTCGCCGGAGCGCAGCCGCCGCAACTGCCGCAGCCGTCGCCACTGCCGCAACCGCCGGCTTTCGCCTCGGCCGGCTGCAGCCAGCGGCCGAGGCGGCGCATGGCAGCCGAACGATCCGGTCGATCCAGCGCAGCGGAAATCCCGGCGAGCAGGTGTCGGCTGGTCTGCGGCAGCAGCTTGCTGAACACCTGCCACGCACTGAACGCGACCACCCCGCCGATCACCACCGCCTGGATCAGCATAAAACCGCTCATGTCAGCATCCTCGCAATCTGATAGGTCAACAGCGAGGCAGCATAGGCCAGTGCGAACATGTAACCCGCGCTGATCGCGACATAACGCCACGAGTTGGTCTCGCGCCGGATCACCGCCAGCGTGGACATGCACTGCGGCGCAAACACGTACCAGGCCAGCAGCGACAATGCGGTAGCCAGCGACCACTGCTGCGCGATCACCGTGCCCAGTTGGCTGACCAGCGCCGAATCGCTGCCGGACATCGCGTAGACCGTGCCCAGCGCCGAAACCGCCACCTCGCGCGCCGCCAGCCCGGGCACCAGCGCGATGCAGATCTGCCAGTTGAAGCCGATCGGCGCGAACAGGTAATGCATCGCATGGCCGAGGCGGCCGGCCAGGCTGAAATCGATCGCCGGCTCCGTGGCCCCGGCGGGCGCGCCGGGGAAGCTCGACAGGAACCACAGCAGCACGGTCAGCGAAAGGATGATGCCGCCGACGCGGCGCAGGAAGATCACGGTTCGCTGCCACAGGCCCAGCGCCACGTCGCGCAGCTGCGGCATGCGATAAGCCGGCAGCTCCATCAGCAACGCATGCTCGCTCTTGTCGCGGCGCAGGCGCTTGATCACGCTGGCCACCACCAGCGCGCTGACAATACCGAGCAGGTACAGCGTGAACAACACGATGCCCTGCAGGTTGAACAGGCCGAAGACGACATGCCGCCGCGGAATGAAGGCGGCGATCAGCAGCGTGTAGACCGGCAGACGCGCCGAACACGTCATCAACGGTGCCACCAAAATCGTGGTGAGGCGATCGCGCGGATCGGTGATGCTGCGCGCGGCCATGATGCCGGGCACCGCACAGGCGAAACTCGACAGCAGCGGGATGAACGCGCGCCCGGTCAACCCGGCCTTGAACATCATCCGGTCGAGCAGGAACGCCGCCCGCGGCAGGTAGCCGGACTCCTCCAGGACCAGGATGAACAGGAACAGGATCAGGATCTGCGGCAGGAACACCAGCACCGCACCGAGCCCGGCAAAGATGCCGTCGTTGAGCAGGCTGTGCAGCGCGCTGCCGGCCGGCAGCGCCTGGGTCAGCCAGCCGCCGAGCGCCGCCATGCCGGCCTGGATGCCGTCCATCAGCGGTGCGGCCCACGAAAACACCGCCTGGAAAATCAGGAACATCAACACCGCCAGGATCGCCAGGCCGAACACCGGGTGCAGCGCCCAGCGGTCGATCGCATCGTCCAGCAGCGCCGTGGCACGCGGCATCCGTACGCTGGCGATCAGCAGCTCGCGCACTTGCGCATGCAGGTCGGCGCGACTGGCCGCATCATCCGGCTGCAGCGGCGCGGCCATCGGCACTTCGCCGTCGACGCATGCAATCAGCGCCTGCGCGCCGCTGCGCTTCACCGCAATGGTTTCCACGACCGGCACGCCGAGCCGCTTTTGCAGTTCGGCCACATCGATCGCGATGCCACGGCGCCGCGCGGTATCCATCATGTTCAGCGCCAGCAGCACCGGCCGGCCCAGACGCTTGACCTCCAGCACGAAACGCAGGTGCAGGCGCAGATTGGCAGCATCGGCGACGCAGACGATCAGGTCCGGCGCCGGCTCGCCCGGATGGTTGCCCTGGCAGACATCGCGGGTGATCTGCTCATCGGGACTGTTCGCATCGAAACTGTAAGTGCCGGGCAGGTCCAGCACATGCAGCACGCGGCCGGACGGTGCGGTAAAGCGGCCCTCCTTGCGCTCGACCGTGACACCGGCGTAATTGGCCACCTTCTGCCGACCGCCGGTGAGCAGGTTGAACAAGGCGGTCTTGCCGCAATTGGGATTGCCGACGAGCGCAATGCGCAAGCTGGAGAGCGGCAAAGTCGGCGCGTTCATGCCACCTCCGGCCGCACCGCAACCCGCGCTGCCTCGCTGCGGCGCAGCGCGAAGCGGGTCGAGCCGATCTGGATCAGCAGGGGATCACCCCCCATCGGCCCGGTTGCCATGACCCGTACCGGCTCGCCATCGACGAAACCCAGATCGCGCAGGCGTTGCGCGATCGCGTCCGACGGGTGGGCGTCATCCACGCGGTCGACCACGGCCGGTGCACCCTTGGGTAAATTGGACAGACGCACGGCCCGTTCTCAAACAAGAATTGTTCGCATTGTAATCCGTTGTCCGTATCACTGCACCTGCCGGGCGATGCGGCATATCGCCACCGTTTATCATGCCGGTATTTGCGAGGCTCACGATGACCGACTCCATCCAGTGCGAACACCGCGGCGGCACGGTGTGGCTCACCCTGAACCGCCCGCAGATCCACAACGCGTTCGACGACGGGCTGATCGCCGCGCTGACCGAGGCGGTAAATGCTGCCGGCAGCGACCCGACCGTCCGCGCCCTGGTGCTGACCGGCGCCGGAACCAGCTTCTCCGCCGGGGCCGACCTGAACTGGATGCGCGGCATGGCCGGTGCCAGCGAAGCGGAAAACCGCACCGACTCGCTGGCGCTGGCCAGCCTGATGCGCAGCCTGCAGTTCTGCCCGAAACCCACCATCGCCCGCGTCAACGGCGCGGCCTACGGCGGCGGCGTGGGACTGATCGCCTGCTGCGATGTCGCCATCGGCACCGAACAGGCGAAATTCGGTCTCACCGAAGTGAAGCTCGGCCTGGTGCCGGCAGTCATCTCGCCGTACGTGATCGCCGCGATCGGCCTGCGCCATGCGCGGCGACTGTTCCTCACCGGCGAGATCTTCGATGCCGCTGCGGCGCTGCGGATCGGCCTGCTGCATCAGGTCGTCGCGACGGACGCGCTGGACGAATCCGTGCAGCACACATTGAAGCTGCTGGCCAAGGCCGGTCCGATCGCGCAGACCGAAGCCAAACGACTGGCGCTGGGCATGGCCGGCATCGACGAGGCGCAGGCCGAACGCCTCGACCGCGACAACGCCGCCCTGATCGCCCGCCTGCGCGTGTCGCCGGAAGGTCAGGCCGGCCTGGGCGCCTTCCTCGACAAGCGCCTGCCAGGCTGGGTGGGCTGAGCCGCCAACCCGGCAAGCGCGAAACGACCATGGAGTCCCGCATGAGCACACGCATCGTCAACCTCGCCGACCTCGATGTGCAACCGGTCAGCCCGGCGCGTGCGCCCAAGGGCGCGAACGCGGCGATCTACGACCGGCGCAGCGCCGGGATCGCCAGCCGCATCGGCGCACGCAAACTCGGCTACAACCTCACCGTGCTGGCGCCGGGCAAGCGCAACTGCCCGTACCACAGCCACCGCGTGGAAGAGGAAATGTTCTTCATCCTCGAAGGCAGCGGCGAGCTGCGCTACGGCGATGCACGCCACCCGCTGCGCGCCGGCGACGTCATCGCCTGCCCGCCGGGCGGGCCGGAAACCGCGCACCAGATCATCAACACCGGCGACGTCGAGATGCGCTATCTCGCGGTCAGCACGATGGAGTCGCCGGACATCTGCGAGTACCCGGATTCCGGCAAGTATCTCGTCTTCGCCGCGGGCGGCGAGGCGCAGGGAGATGCCGGCGCATTCCGCGTCATCGGGCGCGACAGCGAATCGCTGGACTATTGGGACGGCGAGTAGGGCCACCGCCTCCCGATGCGCCATCATGCTGCGTTGCGCATCGGCGGCGATACGGCAATCTGCTAGTTTGAAGAGCTTTCACGAACGGCCCCGGGATTTCGCATGTTCGAACGCGTACTGATTGCCAACCGCGGCGAAATCGCCTGCCGCGTGATCCGCACCTGCCGCCGGCTGGGCATCCACACCATCGCGGTGTATTCCGAAGCCGATACCGACGCACAACACGTGCGGCTGGCCGACGAGGCGTGGCCGATCGGCGGCCCGCGCCCGGCCGATTCCTACCTGCGCGGCGACGCCATCCTCGACGTGGCGAAGCGGACCGGCGCACAGGCGATCCATCCCGGTTACGGCTTCCTGTCCGAGAATACCGGCTTCGCCCGTGCCTGCGCCAAGACGGGCATCGTGTTCATCGGCCCGAAGCCCGAGAGCATCGACGCGATGGGTTCCAAGGCGGCCGCCAAGGCGCTGATGGAGCAGCACCAGGTGCCGCTGGTGCCCGGTTACCACGGCGAAAACCAGGAGCCTGTTCACCTCGCCGAGCAGGCGCGCATCACCGGTTTCCCGCTGATGATCAAGGCCGCCGCCGGCGGCGGCGGCAAGGGCATGCGCATCGTGCGCGGCGCCGGCGAATTCGCCGACGCGCTGGCCTCGGCGCAACGCGAGGCGGCCAATGCGTTCAGCGACACGCGGGTGATCCTGGAGCGCTATGTGGAGCATCCGCGGCACATCGAATTCCAGGTGTTCGGCGACAGCCACGGCAGCGTGATCCATCTCAACGAACGCGAATGTTCGGCCCAGCGGCGCTATCAGAAAGTGCTGGAGGAAACCCCCTCGCCGTTCCTCGACGACCGGCGACGCGCGGCGATGGGCGCGGCCGCGGTCGCGGCCGCGCAAGCCGTCGACTATGTCGGCGCCGGCACGGTGGAATTCATCGTTGCGGCGAACGGCGAGTTCTTCTTCATGGAGATGAACACCCGGCTGCAGGTCGAACATCCGGTTACCGAACTGACGCTGGGGCTGGACCTGGTCGAATGGCAGCTGCGCATCGCCGCCGGCGAGGCGCTGCCGCTCGGGCAGGAACAGGTTCGTGCCCGCGGCCACGCGATCGAGGTACGGCTGTACGCCGAGGACCCCGACCAGAACTTCCTGCCCAGCTCCGGCAAGCTGCAGACGCTGCGCCTGCCGGAGCCGTCGACGCACGTGCGCATCGACGGCGGCGTGATCGAAGGCGACAGCGTGACGATCTTCTACGACCCGATGATCGCCAAGCTGATCGTGTTCGACGACGATCGCACGAAGGCGCTCGAGCGGCTGCGCGAAGCGCTGGCGGCCTGCGAGATCCGCGGCCCGAAATCCAATATCGGCTTCCTCGAACGGCTGGCCCGGCATCCGGCCGTGGTCGCGGGGCACATCGACACCGGCTATCTGGACCGCCATCTGCAGGAATTCCTGCTGGGCGAGGTTGCGCCGGCAACACACGTCCTGTTCGCGGCGGCCACGGCGGCATTGCTGCATGACGAACGCAGCGTCGCCGCGTCGGCCACCGACCCGCATTCGCCCTGGGCACGCGCCGACGCGTGGCGCATCGGCCACGCCGGCAAACGCATCATCGCGCTGACGCTGCGCGAGCGGCGCCATGACATCGAGGCATACGGCCACGACGGCGACTATCGACTGCGCCACGACGAGGCGATCTGCGAGGTTCGCGGGGCACGCCTGCTCGACGGCACCCTGAGCGCGCGCTTCGATGGCCAATCGCTGCGCGTACCGTTGCGCGCCGACGCGCACCATGTGCTGGTGCACGATGCCAGCGGCCAGCGCTACGGCTTCACCCGCGCGGTCGCGTTCGCCTGGGAGTCGACCGATGCCGGCGGCGGCAACCAGATCATCGCGCCGATGCCAGGCCGCATCGTGCTGGTCAAGGCGAGCACCGGCGAGGCGGTCGAGCAGGGCCAGGAACTGCTGGTGATGGAGGCGATGAAGATGGAGCTGGCCTTGAAGGCGCCGCGCGCCGGCACCATCGAATGCATCAGCGCCGTGCAGGGCGAGTTCGTCGAAGCCGATGCCGTGCTGATCAGGTTCGAGGTCTGAGCCGGATGACCGCCCACCACCCGCGCTCCTGCCAAAACCATGACGGAGCCCAGCCATGACACCCACCAGCCACGTCCGCATCGTCGAAGTCGGCGCCCGCGACGGCCTGCAGAACGAGAAGACCCTGCTGCCGGCCGCGGTGAAGATCGCGCTGATCGACCGGCTGTCCTCGACCGGCCTGCAAACCATCGAGGCGACCAGTTTCGTCAGCCCGAAGTGGGTGCCGCAGCTGGCCGATGCGGCCGAGGTGTTCCGCGGCATCCGCAAGGTGCCGGGGGTGGGTTATCCGGTACTGGTGCCGAACGCGCAGGGTTACGCCCGCGCCCGCGAGGTCGGCGCGACGGAAATCGCCATGTTCACCGCCGCCTCCGAAGCGTTCAACCGCAGGAACATCAATGCTTCGATCGACGAGTCGATCGAGCGCTTCGTCCCGGTGATGGAGCAGGCCCGGGCCGACGGCGTGCAGGTGCGCGGCTACGTCTCCACCGTGCTCGGCTGTCCCTACCAGGGCGAGGTGCCGGTCAGCGATGTGGTGCGCGTGGCGAAGCGGCTGCACGAACTGGGCTGCCACGAAGTCTCGCTGGGCGACACCATCGGCGTGGGCACGCCGGCGAAGGCGCGGGCGATGCTGCACGCGGTCGCGCAGGAGGTGCCGATGCAGGCGCTGGCCGTGCACTTCCACGACACCTACGGCCAGGCGCTGGCGAACATCCTGGCCTGCCTGGAGGAAGGCGTGCGCGTGGTCGACAGTTCGGTCTCCGGCACCGGCGGCTGTCCGTACGCCAAGGGCGCCACCGGCAATGTGGCCAGCGAGGACGTGGTCTACATGCTGCACGGCATGGGCATGCGCACCGGCATCGACCTCGACCTGCTGATCGCCACCGGCGCCTGGCTCGCCGCGCAGTTGCACAAGGAAACCGCCAGCCGGGTCACCCGCGCACGTACCGCCCGTTGATCCCCGCCCCAACCCGACCGAATGCGAATACCCGATGCCCACACCTTTCACGATCCGGCCGATCGCCGCCAACGACAACCCTGCGATGGCCGCCATCATCCGCCGCGTGATGCCCGAGTTCGGCGCCGACGGCCCCGGCTTCGCGATCCACGACGCCGAAGTGGATCACCTGTATGAAGCCTACGCGCAGGTCCGCAGTGCCTACTTCGTGGTCGAGCGCGACGGACAGGTTCTGGGCGGCGGCGGCGTGGCGCCACTGGAAAACGGCGAGCCGGACGTGTGCGAATTGCGCAAGATGTATTTCCTGCCCGCGGCGCGCGGCATCGGTGCCGGCACGGCGATGATGCGGCATTGCCTGGCTGCCGCCCGCACGTTCGGTTTCCGTCGCTGCTACCTGGAAACATGCACCAGCATGCAAGCGGCGCAGGCGCTGTACCGGCGCAGCGGCTTCACGCCACTGCGCGCGCCGATGGGCGGCACCGGGCATTTCAGTTGCGACCGGTTCTACCTGCTCGAACTGTGAGCGGCGACGGCATGACGCCAGCAGTCCGCATCGCCCGCATCGAGGACGCCGCCGCGATCCGGGAGATCTACGCGCCCTCGGTCACCGACGGCACCGCCACGTTCGAAACCGTGCTGCCGGAAGTGGGGACGATGCGCGAGCGCATCCACAACCGCCTTGCGCGTTACCCATGGCTGGTATGGGAGGAGTCCGGTGACGTGCTCGCCTATGCGTATGCCGGCCGCTTCCGCGAACGCGCCGCCTACGACTGGATCGCCGAAACCTCGATCTACGTGCGTGCCGACGCGCACCGCCGCGGCATCGCGCGCCGGCTGTACAGCGCGCTGCTGGACGTGATGAGGCTGCAGGGCCTCACCCAGGCAGTCGGCGTGATCACCCTGCCCGGCGCCGCCAGCGTGGCGATGCACGCGGCGATGGGTTTCGCCCCCGCGGGGGTGTGGCGCCAGTGCGGCTACAAGCTGGGGCAATGGTGGGACGTGGGCGTCTGGCAGAAGGAACTGCAGCCGGCGGTGAATCCGCCCGCGGCCGTCATCCCGTTTCCCCGGCTGCCATCGGCGCCGTTGCAATCGCTGCTGGAACGCCAGGGCTGATCCCCGGCGCCACGTGGGCGGACACGGCCCGCCGCTTCTTCCTCACGACGCCGACGGGCCAGAACCGACAGGCGCCGCCCCTGTGCACCGGATCGAAAAAGACGTGCACGCCAGGTGCGGGCACGTCTTCATGCATCGCGGCCGAGCCGGTTCAATGGTTGAGCAGCAGGTCGACGATCACGCCGGTCGTGATCGCCACCAGCAGGTAGTCGCCGTTGTCGCTGCGCACCCAGTGATAGCCGCGTGGCGGTTCGCGCAGGCCGTACCTGCGCCAGTCATGCACCACATAGCGGGTGCGGTATTCCACCGGCAGGTAGCCGCCGCGCTTGTACCAGCCCTCGTGGCGGCCGCGATCGTGCCAGTCCTCGTAACGGCCATGGCCGCGGCCAGGAGGGCCGTCGTCCCGCACATAACGACGGTCGTATCGGTCGCCGCGATCGTCGTCCCGCTCGTAACGGCCACGGTCATGGCCGTTGCCGCGATAGCCGTGATCCTGCTCGTTCCGGCCATGACCGTTGCCATGACCGTGGTCGGGGTCATTGTCCTGCGCCAGCACGGAGCCACTGGCCAGCAGCAGCATCGCACCCAACACGGCAGACAGACCCGGTAGCTTCTTCATGCGTTGCTCCTCAACCCTTGATGGAATGGACCTTGATGGAATGGACCCGCCCGACCGTCCCCGGCACCGACCGGCTCGCCCGGCGGTTCGACGCCAAGATGGCCACCGCTGCCACAACGCCGCGTGAATCCGCTGCCGCGGCAGGTTTCGCGTTCAGCCTGCAGCAGCACATGCCGGTCGGCTACCATGGCGGCCTTTACGCACTGGCTACCCGAGGATTCCCCCATGCAGCTCAAGCAGGTCAAGGCGATCATCACCGGCGGCGCCTCCGGGCTGGGCCACGCCGTGGCACAGCATATCGTCACCCACGGCGGCCGGGTGGCGTTGTTCGACGTCAACGAGGACAAGGGCCGGCAGGCGGCGCGGGAACTGGGCGATGCCGCGTGTTTCCATCGCACCGACGTGACTTGCGAGCAGGACGTGGCAGCGAACGTGAGTGCCGCGCACGAGGCGCTGGGCGGCCTGAACGTGCTGGTCAACTGTGCCGGCATCCTCGGTGCCGGCCGTGTGCTGGGCCGGGAAGGCGCGATGCCGCTGGCGAACTTCACCAACACGGTGATGGTGAACCTGGTCGGCAGCTTCAACGTGGCCAAGGCCGCCGCCGCACTGATGCAGGCCAACGAAGCCGGTGAGGACGGCGAGCGCGGCGTGATCATCAACACCGCCAGCGTGGCCGCCTACGAAGGCCAGATCGGCCAGGCCGCGTATTCCGCCTCCAAGGGGGGCGTGGTCGGCATGACCTTGCCGATGGCGCGCGAGCTGGCACGCTTCGGCATCCGCGTGGCGACGATCGCACCGGGCATCTTCTGGACCCCGATGGTCGACAGCATGTCGCCGCAGGTGCAGGAATCGCTATCCGCCTCGATCCCGTTCCCGTCGCGCCTGGGCCGGCCCGGCGAGTACGCCGATACAGTCGCCTTCATCCTCGGCAACCGCTACATCAACGGCGAGACGATCCGCCTCGACGGCGCGGTACGCTTGCAGCCCAAATGAGGAGCGAGTGGAGAGGAGTGAGCATCGAGAGAAAAGCTCACGCCCTCACGCCGCCGCCCCTCTCTCACTTCCCTCCACCAACCACTCTGAACTGACCCATGAAAGCTTCCGACGTCAAGAAAGGCAACGTGGTCGAACACGAAGGCACCGTGTATCAGGTGCGCGACATCGAGCGCAGCTCGCCCACCGCGCGTGGCGGCAACGTCACGTTCCGCTTCACCATGTATTCGATTCCCGGCGGGCGCAAGTTCGACCTCAGCCTGCGCGCCGACGATGATCTGAAAGAGATGGACCTGGTGCGCCGTGCCGCGAATTTCTCCTACATGGACGATGGCGCGTTCGTGTTCATGGACGCCGAGGACTACACCCAGTACCCGCTCTCGCCGGAACTGGTCGGCGACAACGCCGGCTACATCGTCGAGGGCGTGGAAGGCTATTACGTGCAGGTGATCGACGACTCGCCGGTGGGCCTGCAGGTACCGACCAGCGTGATCCTGACCGTGGTCGACACCGCACCGGAAATGAAGGGCTCCAGCGCCACCAAGCGCACCAAGCCCGCCAAGCTCAATACCGGCGTGGAGATCCAGGTGCCCGAGTACATCAGCAACGACGAGAAGGTCTGGGTGAACACGCTCACCGGCGAATTCGCCGGTCGCGCCTGAAAGCACAGACAACAATACCCTGGCCCATGTGCTGAACCGCTTACAGCCGCGGGCTCACCGCGATGTCCGCTCCCCCCTCCCGCCGGTACCTGACCACGGCCGCACCGGTCGGCGGCCGGATGACCATGCCATCAAAGGGCGCCTCGCCCCGTCGGGCCCCGGCGCGACGGCACCGCAGGGAGGTTCTACACTCCATGCATGCTGAAAATCGATTCGCACGCGCACATCCTGCCCCGCGACTGGCCGAACCTCGCCGCCCGGTACGGCGACGACCGCTTCCCGGTGATGACGCATACCGGGGATCGTCATCGCATCTACAAGGATGGCAAGTTCTTCCGCGAAGTCTGGGATTCGGCGTTCGACCCGCAGCACCGCATCGACGACTACGCCCGTTTCGGCGTCGACGTGCAGGTGATCTCCACCGTGCCGGTGCTGCTTTCGTACTGGGCGCCGGGCCATCGGGCACTGGAGCTGCATCGCCATCTGAACGATCACATGGCCGGATTGTGCCGCGACTACCCGCGTCACTACGCAGGCATCGGCACGGTGCCGCTGCAGGCGCCGCGGCTGGCGGTCCTCGAGCTGGAGCGCTGCATCGACGAGTTGGGTCTGCAGGGTGTGCAGATCGGCTCGCATTGCGGCGAGTGGAATCTGGATGCGCCGGAGCTGTTTGCGTTCTTCGAGGCGGCCGCCGACCTGGGCGCTGCCGTGCTGGTGCATCCCTGGGACATGATGGGCGCCGCGAGCATGCCCAAGTACTGGATGCCGTGGCTGGTCGGCATGCCGGCGGAGCAGACCCGCGCGGCCTGCTGCCTGGCATTCGGCGGCGTGCTGGAGCGGCTGCCGAAACTGCGCGTGATGCTGGCCCATGGCGGCGGCAGCTTCCCGGCGACGATCGGCCGCATCGAGCACGGCTTCCGCATGCGGCCGGATCTGGTCGCCACCGACAACCCGCGCAACCCGCGCGACTACCTCAAGCGTTTCTATTTCGACTCCTGCGTACATGACCAGAAGGCGCTGCGCTATCTGCTGGATGTGACGGGGATCCGGCAGGTGATGCTCGGTACCGACTATCCTTTCCCGCTGGGGGAGCAGCAACCCGGCAGCGGCATCGAGGCACTGGAACTGGGCAACGCCGATCGTGCCCGACTGTTCCACGGCACCGCGCTGGAATGGCTGGGACTGCCCAGGCATCGCTTCACACCCGACATCAGCTTCGAGGAATCAACATGAGCTTGCTGACCAGCACCGTTTCGACCGCCGTCCTGGCCACCACTCTGCTGCTGGCCGGCGCGGCCCACGCCACCGACGTCAGCATGGCCCACGGC
This sequence comes from Lysobacteraceae bacterium, assembly GCA_028871555.1. Taxonomy (GTDB): domain Bacteria; phylum Pseudomonadota; class Gammaproteobacteria; order Xanthomonadales; family Rhodanobacteraceae; genus Rhodanobacter. Next base: position 7,542 of record JAGWNA010000032.1, on the reverse strand, counting down.
AGCGTCAACTTCAGCACGCCGGACAACTGGCTCGACATCATGGAAACCCAGGGCGATCCGGAAGTGCGCGTGTTCCAGGTGCCCGATCCTTCGCCCACGGGAAAAAACAGCCTGGCCCGCGTCACCGTGACCGTGAAACAGGTCGCCGACGTCAACAGCTTCAATCAATACATGGCCGAAGCCACCGCCAAAGCCCTGGCGTTGCCCGGCTACAAGGCTGCCGCAGTGGTGCCCAGCCCGAACAGCGAGACCTACACGGCGAAGGAAAACGGTGTGCGGTTCAGTTACAGCGAACGCTATTGGCTCAAGAACGGCCAGGCAATCCAGCTGCGCTGCATGCGTCCCATGCTGAGCCAGGCCGGCGACGCGTGGCAAACCGCGTTCGACAAGGGCTGCCAGGCGATCGCCGCACAGCTGAAATAGCCAAGCAACCGTAGGAGCGCACCCTGTGCGCGAAAGCTCTTTGCAGTGGTCGTGACAAGAACTTTCGCGCACAGGGTGCGCTCCTACGGTCTTCCGCCAGAGCTGCCCTCACACGAAGCGGTCCCCTTATCATGGCAATACTCGACTACCAGGCCACCACCGACTGGGCCCATGCCCGCGATGCCGCCGATCCGCTGCGCTTGTTCCGCGACAAGTTCCTGATTCCGCCGCACCGTGGCCGCGACGGCGTGCCGGTCGACAGCGTGTACTTCTGCGGCAATTCGCTGGGCCTGCAGCCACGGGCCGTTCGCGAAGCGGTCAACGCGGAGCTGGACTACTGGGGCGAACTGGGGGTGGAAGGCCATTTCAAGGGACGCCTGCCGTGGATGGACTACCACGAGTTCCTGCGCGACGACCTCGCCGCCATCGTCGGCGCGCAACCGTCCGAAGTGGTGGTGATGAACACGCTGGGCGTGAACCTGCACCTGATGATGGTGAGCTTCTATCGCCCCAGCGCCGAGCGCCCGGCGATCCTGGTCGAGGCCGGCGCGTTTCCCACCGACCGCTACGCGGTGGAATCGCAGATCCGCTTCCACGGTTTCGATCCCGCCGATGCCCTGATCGAGCTTGCGGCCGACGAACCGAACGGCGCGATATCCCTGCAGGCGATCGGGCAAGTACTGGCCGAACACGGCTCGCGCATCGCCCTGGTGATGCTGCCTGGCGTGCAATACCGCAACGGCCAGGCGTTCGATCTCAAGGCGATCGCCGAACTGGCGCACCGGCACGGCTGCAAGGTGGGTTTCGACCTCGCCCACGCGGTCGGCAACCTGCCGTTGCAACTGCACGACAGCGGCGCGGATTTCGCGATCTGGTGCAGCTACAAATACCTCAACGGCGGTCCCGGGGCCATCGGCGGCGCGTTCGTGCACGAACGCCATGCCCGTGCCGTGCTGCCGCGCTTCGCCGGCTGGTGGGGGCATGACAAGGTCACGCGCTTCCAGATGGGCCCCCAGTTCGTGCCCACGCCCGGCGCGGACGGCTGGCAGCTGTCCAACCCGCCGATCCTGGCACTGGCGCCGCTGCGCGTGTCGCTGGAAATCTTCCGCCGCGCCGGCATGCCGCGGCTGCGCGCGAAGTCGCTGCAGCTAACCGGCTACCTGGAATGGCTGGTGCGCAGCCAGTTGACCGGCACGCTGGAAGTGGTCACTCCGGCCGATCCCGCGCGCCGGGGTGCGCAACTGTCGCTGCGCGTCGCCGGCGGACGCGAACGCGGCCGCGCCTTGTTCGAGTACCTGCTGCAGCAAGGCATCATCGGCGACTGGCGCGAGCCGGACGTCATCCGCATCTCGCCGGTGCCGCTGTACAACCGCTTTGCCGATTGCCTGGCGTTCGCCCATGCGGTGCAGGCGTGGCAGCGCATCGGCTGATCGAACAGGTTGGCGCGCTCACCTGCCGTAGGCGCTCATCGCAGCGGGCCGCGCGTCTACCGCGCGCCCCCATCTCCTGTTCGGCACCGCCTGCATGCTGAAATGCAGTTCGCCCCCGGCGAGGATTTCGCCGTGGTGCAGGTACGTGCGATGCAGCGGCCGGCCATCGAGCGTGACCGCACCCACATACGGGTGCGCGTCGTCCAGCGGCGCCGCACTCACGGTGAAGGTGTGCCCGTTGCCCAGATGAATCGCGGCGCGCGCCACGAACGGCCGGCCGATCACGTACTCGTCGCTGCCCGGCGCCACCGGATAGAAACCCAGCGCGGTGAACACGTACCACGCCGACATCTGGCCCAGATCGTCATTGCCGCTCAGACCATCGGGGCGCGGCGCGTACTGGCTGTCCATGATCTGCTTCAACCTGGCTTGCGTCTTCCACGGCGCGCCGGCGTAGTCGTACAGATAGGCGACGTGGTGGCTGGGCTCGTTGCCGTGCGCGTACCAGCCGATCAGCCCGGTGATGTCCTCGACATTCTTGAACAGCGCAGGGTCGACTTTCGCGTCGAACAGCCGATCGAGCCTGGCGACGAACCTCGCATCGCCGCCCATCGCCGCGATCAGTCCGGCCACATCCTGCGGCACGTACCACGAGTACTGCCAGGCATTGCCTTCGGTGTAATCGCTGCCGTAGCCGGCGAAGGTCGGGTCGAACGGCTCGCGGAACCGGCCGTTGCTCAGCCGCGCCCGCATGAAGCCGGTTTTCCGGTCCCAGGCACGACGCCAGTTGCCGGCGCGCCTGTCGAATCGCGCGGCGATGCCGCGCTTGCCCATCGCCCTGGCCATCTGCGCCAGCGACCAGTCGTCGTAGGCGTATTCCAGTGTCTTGGAGGCGCCCTCCGGCTCCTTGTCGATCGGCACATAACCGAGCTTCATGTAGTCGGCCAGATCGCCGTACGGCCCGTAGCTGGCGCTGGCGACCATCAAGCGCATCGCCGCCTCGGCATCGAACCCGCGCACGCCCTTGACGTACGCATCGGCGATCACCGGCACCGCGTGGTAGCCGATCATGGTCCACGTCTCCAGCCCCTGGTAGGCCCACACCGGCAGGATGCCGAACGGACTGGCCTGGCCCGCGGCGATCAGCGAACGGATGAAATCCACGCTGCGCTCGGGATGCAGCAGCACCATCAGCGGCTGCTGCGCGCGATACACATCCCACAGCGACCAGGTCGAATAGAACTCGAAGCCCTGCGCCCGGTGCACCGCGTGATCCGGGCCGCGATAGTCGCCATTGACGTCCATGTCGAGCGTCGGCGACAGCATCGCGTGGTACAGCGCGGTATAGAACATCGTGCGGGCCGCCTTCGGCGCGTCGACGTCGATCACCGCCAGCGCCCGGTTCCATGCCGCGGCGGCCTCGGCACGGCGGGCGTCGAAATCCCAGCCCTGGCCATCCTGATCGAGATTCGCCAGCGCGTTCGCCTCGCTCACCGGCGAGATCGCCACCTTCACTTCCAGCGGCTGCTTGAGCACGCCGAAATCGAACACCCCGACCAGCGCGCGGCCGTTCTGCGCGTCGCGGTCCTGCGGCCGGTTGCCCGGCCCGTTGAAGCCCTTGTAGAGGACACCGGTCTCACGGTCGTACAACTGGCGCGAGGTCATCGGCTGCGAGAAACGCATGGCGAAGCAGAGCACGCGACCCGGCGCCCAGCCGCGCGTTTCGCGGCAGCCGGCAACCGTGCCGTCGGGATGCACGCGCAGCCTGGCCCACAGCACCTTGCCGGGGTAGTCGTAGATGCTCGGGCGCAAGTCCAGCAGCAGATGCGCCGGCCGGCCGGCCGGGAACGTATAGCGATGCCAGCCGACCCGGCGCCCGGCGACAAGCTCCGCACGTATCCCGTAATCGCTCAGCGTCACGGCGTAATAGCCGGGCTGCTCCACTTCGCTGGCGTGGCTGAAGCGCGAGCGGTAGCCGCTGCCGGGCTTGGCCGGATCGCCCGGATCGAGCTTCACCGCGCCGCTGATCGGCATCACCAGCACGTCGCCCAGATCCGAATGGCCGGAACCGGAAAAATGCGTATGCGAGAAGCCCATGATGCTGGAGTCGCCGTACTGGTAGCCGGCCGCCCATTTGTAGGCATGCCGGAAATCCGGCATCGCCGTGTCGGGCGACAGCTGGATCATCCCGAACGGCACCGTGGCGCCGGGAAAAGTGTGCCCGTCGCCACCGGTGCCGATGCGCGGATCGACCTGCGCCGCGTAACCCTTTTCGGTGGCCGCGGCAACGCCGACCGCGCTGGCCGGACCGCAGAGCATCGCCGCGAGTGCCAGCAGCAGGGGCAGGAACAGCGGTCTCGGTCCGTGCATCGGCCATGTCGCCTCATTGATGGCAAGAAGCGGACGGTAGCACTACTGCCGCACATGCTGCAGCGCGCGATGGGTCGATCCATGGAAACGGTTACATTGCGCGACAAGCGGCACTGAGAGGCCGGCAACCACCGACAACGGAAAATATCCAATGGCCCTCGCCACTCCCCCGCAACCACTGCTCCGCGATCTGCCCGGCGAACGCCACGAGCGCTACACCTACTACCCGATGGCGCTGGGTGTATTGACCACGATCTTCTTCATCTGGGGCTTCCTGACCAGCCTCAACGACATCCTGATCCCGCACCTCAAATCGATCTACCAGTTGGGCTACGCCCAGGTGATGCTGGTGCAGTTCACTTTCTTCGGCGCCTACTTCCTGATGGCGATGCCTGCTGGCCGCCTGGTGGCCGCACTGGGCTACAAGCAGAGCATCGTCGCCGGACTGGCAATCGCCGGCATCGGCGCACTGGGCTTCTGGCCCGCGGCGGGCCTGCATCTTTATCCGGCGTTCCTCGGTGCATTGTTCGTGCTGGCCACCGGCATCACCGTGCTGCAAGTGGCCGCCAACCCCTACGTGGCGCTGCTGGGCCCGGAGAAAACCAGTTCCAGCCGGCTGACCCTGGCGCAGGCGCTGAACTCGTTCGGCACCACCCTGGCACCGCTGTTCGGCGGCATGCTGATCCTTTCCAACGTGGTCAAGAACCCGCACGAACTGGCCGCGCTGGCGCCGGCCCAGCGGCTGATCTACGACACCCAGCAGGCGCAGGCGGTGCAGTTCCCGTACATCGGGCTGGCCGCGGTGCTGTTCCTGCTGGCGGTCTTCGTGTGGCTGTTCCGCCTGCCGGCCCTGACCGAAGCCACCGACAAGGGCGACCATGCGCGGCACGGCTTTGTCGAAGTGCTGCGCCATCCGCACGTGCTGTTCGGCGTACTGGCCATCTTCTTCTACGTCGGTGCCGAGGTGTCGCTGGGCAGCTTCATGGTCAATTACCTGTCGATGCCCGATATCGGCAACATGAGCGAACAGCAGGCCGCCCGCTACGTGTTCTTTTACTGGGGCGGCGCGATGGTCGGACGCTTCGTCGGTTCGGCGCTGATGGCAAGAATGTCGCCGCGCAAGTTGCTGGCCGGCTTCGCCGCGATCAATGCGCTGCTGGTGCTCACCACGATGCTCGGCAGCGGCGATGTGTCGGTGTACAGCATCATCGTGATCGGCCTGTTCAACTCGATCATGTTCCCGACCATCTTCGCGCTCGGCATCGAGCGCCTCGGGCCGATGACCAGCAAGGCATCCAGCCTGCTGATCATGGCGATCGTGGGCGGCGCGCTGATTCCCTGGGTGCAAGGCAAGCTTGCCGATCACATCGGCCTGCAGCATGCGTTCGCCCTGCCGCTGCTGTGCTATCTGTACATCGTTTTCTACGGCGTCAGCGGCTCCAGGGTGCGTTCGATCCCGCAAGAGAGCGTCTGAAACTGGAGGATCGCGCATGAGCGCAGTACCTGCCATGCCCGATGTCCGCTCAGCCGCGTTCCTGCGCGGCCACATCGCGCAGACGATGGCGTTCTATCACCCGCGCGCGATCGATCCGGCGGGCGGCTTTTTCCATTACTTCAAGGACGACGGCACGATCTACGATCGCCGCCATCGGCACCTGGTCAGCAGCACGCGCTTCGTCTTCGACTACGCGATGGCCGCGATCGAATTCGGCAACGCCGACTATCTCGACGCCGCGCGGCACGGTCTGCGCTATCTGCGCGAGGTGCATCGCGATCCACGCAGCGGCGGCTACGCCTGGACCATCCGCGATGGCCGGCCCGAGGACCGCACCAACCACGCCTACGGCATCGCCTTCGTGCTGCTGGCCTATGCCTGCGCACGTCGGGCCGGGATCGCCGAGGCCACCGCGTGGATGGACGAAACCTGGCTGCTGCTGGAGCAACGTTTCTGGGACGCCGAAGCTGGGTTATACCGCGACGAGGCCGATCCCGACTGGCACTTCAGCGCCTACCGCGGGCAGAACGCCAACATGCACCTGTGCGAGGCCATGCTGGCCGCCTACCAGGCCAGCGACGAGCCGCGCTACCTCGAACGGGCGCTCGCGCTCGCCGATCACATCACGCGCCGCCAGGCCGGCAAGGCCGGCGGGCTGGTGTGGGAGCATTACGACAGCGACTGGAACATCGACTGGAACTACCACCGCGACGACCCGAAGCACCTGTTCCGGCCATGGGGATTCCAGCCCGGCCACCAGACCGAATGGGCCAAGCTGCTGCTGATCCTGGAGCCGCTGCTGCCCGAACGCGGCCGTGAGGAAAACTGGCTGCTGCCGACCGCGATGCACCTGTTCGACACCGCGCTGGCACGCGCATGGGACAGCGCGCACGGCGGCATCTGCTACGGCTTCGCCCCGGACGGCAGCGTCTGCGACGACGACAAGTATTTCTGGGTACAGGCCGAATCGCTGACCGCCGCCGCGCTGCTGCACGCACGCACCGACCTGGCCCGCTACGACGCGTGGTACGAAAGGATCTGGGCCTACGCCTGGCGGTATTTCGTCGATCACCGGCACGGCGCCTGGTACCGCATCCTCACCCGCGACAACCGCAAGATCGACGACGAAAAAAGCCCCGCAGGCAAGACCGACTACCACACCATGGGCGCCTGCCACGAGCTGCTGCGGCTGTTTGCCGCGTAGGGTGTCCTGCGTTCGGGCAGGCCCTGCCTGTCGCAGGAGCGCACCGTGTGCGCGAAACACCTGCCGGCGCTCGCACAAGGGCGTTCGCGCACACGGTGCGCTCCTACAGTGCTCTTTTGCGAGCCTCACGCTACCGTGAAAGACGGGAATTGTTTGGGCCAGCCTGCGGCTGTCCGTAGTGTCCCCGACAAATTCGTCGACTGCGCAGGCAGGATGCCAGAGCAAACATCGGCGCAGCCGATGGCCCGAAGGGCGAGGCACAGGAGGTGCCGAGTAACCCGAGAGGGTTCGTCCACCACCTCTCTCCGCCAGATACGCAAAACGCCCCGTTCGGGCAGTACGCGTTGTCGTGGCGCGACGGGGATTGTTCGGCCCATCCTGGGCCTCACCCCTACGCGCTACGCGCTCCGGGGCCAGCCTGCGGCTGTCCGAATTTGTTCCGGACAAATTCGTCGAACCCGAGAGGGTTCGTCCACCACCTCTCTCTCCGCCAGATACGCAAAACGCCCCGTTCGGGCAGTACGCGTTGTCGTGGCGCGACGGGGATTGTTCGGCCCATCCTGGGCCTCACCCCTACGCGCTACGCGCTCCGGGGCCAGCCTGCGGCTGTCCGAATTTGT